>JAGLQA010000129.1 GCA_023137075.1 Candidatus Aminicenantota bacterium | reverse complement strand
GGGATAATCTTTTGCAGGAAATAATTTACAATTAACGTTTTCAACAACTTTTTTTTGCGGACGTCGGATTTTTTTCTCAAAGCGCCAATTTTCCATTATATATTTATCCGTATACTGCAAAACCTGCCTCGCAACTCTGCTGCTCCACCCTGCCAGAAAATAGGATGGAGAATTATTATCCGGGAAATATGAACTATAAGTTCGCGTATAAAAGTGAATTACTTTCCTTTTTTTACTATTAATCATATATTTCCTTATAACCCTCCTGTATTTCACGTTTGGCATAGTCTTTCAATTTCACAGGATTTAAAATGTCGAGAAAATAACGAAGTTCTTTCATGTTAAATTCTCGCATGAAAATAAGTATAGCAAGATATATAGCCCCGCCAATTAATGCAAACAAGGGAAGATGATACCATAAAATTTCTCGAAAGCAGTTTGATATCAAATATAAAACTAAGGCCATAATAAGTGAAGCAAAAAGATGGATAAAGATAACAAGATTCGGTTTGGATTTAGTAATTTTATATGCATAAATCCTGTTCAATATCGAGCCAAGTACAGCCGAAATCAATGTAGCATATGCGGCTCCGACTGCCCCCATACCCAATACTTTTATGCCTAAAATTTCTTTCGGTATGAATATAATATTCAAAAAAATATTTGTGCCGAGAGTAATAACTGAAAGTACAGCCGCTAATTTTATATGGTTTGTTGCGGGGATCTGTAATGAATAAGGCTGGCCAATTGCATAGATTAGCATAGTAACAGATAGAATTACAAATATTTCCGGGGCCAGGAGTGAAAATTCCGGGCCTAGCAAAATCAGACAGATTTGTTTTGCAAAGAGAGATATAAAACCGACAATTGGAAAGAACAACATTGAAAAATATCTCTCCGTTTTGTAAGATAAATTACGAATAGCTTCTATATTTCCTTTTGAATAATAATATGATATTGTGGGAAAAATCAAAGCGCCACTGGATTTGGGAATGCTGCCTAAAACCAATGAAACCTGCTTTGAAGCTGCATAAAGTCCGACATCCCTGGTTGTCCAAAAAAATTGGATCATTATTTTATCCAAATTAGCCGAATATTTTGAAATAAAACCCATAAAGATAACCGGAATTGCAAATGAGAGATAACTCTTAAAATATTCTTTATTGGGCATTTTTATAGGATAGCCTTTAAAGAAATATATATAGCAAATTAAAATAACCGCCGCACTTATTACACTAACCCCCGCTAACATTATCACACCGAAACCGCAAATTGCTACAATCACTTTTCCGCCGACCAACACGATTTTTCCTGTTATTTGGGCAAGGCTACTTTTGACAACTTCTTTCCTGGCAGAGAAAGTTGTAATAAGCATCATCGATAAATTGCCGATAAAGTTTGCGGCCAGTAGTATATATAATACCATTTCATGTTCTTTGCTGATAAAATTTTTATGAAATAAATATTTTGGAATTAATACGGATAATAAAACGGCCAGGGTCATCAATATGTTTAATACAAACTTTACTGAAAAATATGTCCCGTTACAGGTTCCGAAGTCTTTTCCTTCCGAAACCCTTTTGATGTGAGCTGTGCCAAATCCCAGATCGGCAAAACTTTGAAACAAGGCAATAAATGCCGTACCAAAAGCAATAATCCCCATTACTTCAGGCCCCATGTAATGGGCAACAAAATAGAGAGATACAAATCCCAATGCCTGGTTGAAAAATTTCGAGAAGATTGAAAAAGACATTTTGCGGGCAATCATAATTTTATTCTCTTAATAAATAATGTTTTTTGAAAATAAGCTTGAAAAAAAATCATCTAATGATGGGAAATTGAATTATGTAAAACATGTTGGTCAATACCGCAATGTAATGGCATAAAGCTCAGCCACCTTTCGGTAAATATCTAAAAATTTAACAGCAATATTTGGCCAATCAAACCACTGTCTGGCTATTTCACGATCTAAAACCTTTACATGTTCTCCATCTAAAATCCTTATCAAATTCAGTTTCCACTCATCATAGTTATAAGGAGATACGATTACTCCTGCATTGTATTTTTCTAATAAATCCGTGGTACAGCCGACCCTGGTAGTAAACACCTTCAGTTTGCATGCAAGCGCTTCCATTACCGATACCGGGCAACCCTCTGAGGTAGAAGCCATTATGAAATAATCATGTTTTCGGTATTCTTTTAATAGTTCGTTACCAAGAAGATAACCCGTAAATCTAACCTTATTTCGTTTTGTCAAAGGTGATGCTAATTTTTCCAAATATGCAGTATATTCACGCTCTCCTGTTCCGGCAATCGTTAATATAAAATCATATTTGTCATTTAAATCCAGGAATATCCGGATTATTTTATCGATCTGCTTAAGCGGCACAAATCGGCAGGCCATTAAAAATTTTAATTTATCGTCTGAAGGGACATTATCCGGAGGAGTCCAATAATCAAAATCACAGCCCATCGTTTCCAACCCCCGGGGTTTATTAATGCCAACATTTTCCAGCATTCGCTTTTGCCCACGGTTTTGATAGGTGATATAATCGATATTGTTGTTAATGGTTCCCCATTTAGCCCTGATGTATTGTTGTTTTAAATACGAATATATCGGTATTTTACTCCCCCAAATTCTCTGGTTTCCATGGAAAGTTACAACAATCGGAACGTAAAAAAAAGTTTTTACGATTTTATAATTAATACTTATTAATGGACTTGAATTCAGGTGAATGATTACATCTCCTCCATCTGTAACTTCTTTTAATCCCTTAATTAGTGCAGGAGATAACAACTGCTCTCTAATTTTCAGCAAATCAAAACGTTTTGCCGAATAAGATGGGAATAATTTATATATCAAACCATTTTCAAATACATGGCTATACACTTTATCCGCTCTCAAATCCGGTCGCCAAACTTCATAGTCTATTTTTTTCCCGGTATTCAGTATTGCATCTCCCAATCTTTGCGACCAATTGCCTCTCCATAGACCACACCACCTCCCATTTCCGGTTTTCCATTTAACTACAGGTTTCACATTTTCAAGCATATGATATGCAATAGGAAAATGAATGATATTTATTATTTTCATTTAGTACTCTGCTGCTCGGCGATCAATTATATTTATTTTTCAAAATATAAGATCTTTTATACAGAGCTAATAGCCATCTTTTTTTATTAATTTTTTTTGTGAAAAATAATCTCGTTAAAATATCCAGGCAAACCCTCATTTTTTTCTTTATCGGATCTGTCTGCTTAATCTTTCGACCAATTATGTCATATTCTTCTTTGCGATTTGCATAATTAAAGCCGCATTGAGGACATATTCCAATTTTAGCAATCGGCTTTTTTAGATAATGAAACCGGGCTGCGGCAAATTTTGAATATTTCTTCATTTTTATAACCGGGCCCACTTCTTTTACCCAAACCATCTCGAAGTTATCAAATAAATGATATAACTTTTGCTTATCAAAACTATTCATGTGATAGTTGGGATTAAACCAGCAATAGCACTTTTGACACATCCTGGAATTCACCAACAAATTTTCATCATTTGGAACGGATATAAGAATATATTTATTGGCAACTCTTTGAATCTCCTTTATTCCACGTATAAAATCATTAAAAGTTAAATGCTCTATAACTTCCGATGCAATGACTAAATCAAAACTTTTATCCTCAAATATCAGTTCGTTTATATTACATTCAAATTTTTCGGTTTTAACATGAGACAGTGCAATTTTACTAATATCAACTCCCACTATTCTTTCAATATTTTTTTTTTGGTTTGAAATATTGTTAATGATAGCACCATTGCCGCATCCGGTTTCCAAAACGGTTTGTACATCCCCTGGAATAGCAGATATTACCATGGAAATACGTATTTGCTCATCAGGATCATGCGAAAAAATTTTATCCCAAAATTCGGGAATCTCATAATACTCTTTATGACTATTGCTAATCGACATCGGATTATTTCTTTTTAATTTAAGCCCTTATCCATTAAAATTAAAATCGGAACAATGACAAATAGTATTTCATATATGATTGTATATTGAAGTTTTGCATCACATTTTTTCGTATTTCCATCCCTCTTTTCTCAAAGAGTTCTATATTATCGAAGATATAAATAATAATTTCCACAATTTGGTTAACATTTTCATTTACCAAAAATCCATTCTTTTCATTAACTATTTTCCTGGTTTCCCCAACATCGGTGACAATCGGGATACAGCCACAAGCCATTGCTTCAAGCAGCGCCTGGCTTGGATAATTATTCTCTTGTTGAAGTGATAAAAAAATCAACGCATCCCGCAGCTCATTTTCGACATGATTTGTTGAAAATGTATGCACATTATCATCCAAATTGTTCAAGCGAATAAATTTCTCTAAATCACATCGCAACGATCCATCGCCAAGCATTAACAGGTTATAAGATATTTTCCTTCTCGAGAGTTCTTTTGCGATCCCCAGTGCCAGGAAAGGATTCTTAAGCTTCTCCAACCTACCTGAAAACACTATTTTTTTCTTTTTTGGCAACGAAATATTAAAATTTGAATAATTTGTAAAACTTGTAGGAGGAGAAAAAATTTTACCTGCCTGTATCTTCAGTCCCATTTTTTGCATCCTTTCCGGGATCATTTCGGAAAGGAAATCATACCTATCGGATATTCGAGCCACTGCTTTTAGCCCTTGATTGGAAATCCATCTAAAGGGATAACCGTTTTCGACCATGTAGTCGTTATAACTAAAAACAATTTTACATCCCAATATTTTTGTAAAAATGACCAGGATTCCGGACGCTTGAATTGTATTTATATGGGTAATTTTATATTTAATCGCCCACTTAAAGACATACATATTTAATCGGAAAATATAAAAAATTGTTAAAAATAATAACCTTAATTTTTTGGGAAAAAACTTTTTTGCGATATTTCTAATTGATAATTTAGTTTGGCTGCTTTTTTTTATATTATCATTTTCACCTTTACTTGTATCTTTCAATAAATATTTAAAAACCACTTTCTCATTAAATCCACCAAGTTTGTTCCAATTATCAATCACGGAAGAATTGGCCATAATATATACTTTTTGATGTTTTGATAATTCGCAAATAATGTTATAATATCTTCGCTCAGCCCCGCCTTTTCTTCCCTTATTGTAAAATACTATCCCAGTTCTCATTGAATTCCGGTTTCACTCAGAAACTTTTGTTTTTTTTCATTAATTTACAATAGCAGCAAATCCCATTTTCTGCAAAAGTTATATCCGGATCACTGGTATCCATAATACATCTTTCACATATTTGATATTCTGTTTTTTTCATTTTATTTTTACCTAAAATCTAAATTTCTCCTTTTTTTTAGACAAAAACGAAATGAAATATGGAGCCGGATTTAACATTTTGTGAGAATCAATGTTCACTTTTTTATGAATCGGTAAAACTTTCTTAAATATTTAAAACGTCTGAAGTATCTTTTAATTCTTAAATAAATCGGAAGATGAAGATTTAATTGATATCTAAGTTCTTTATTCGTCCAGGGTCTTACCGGAATTGGAGCAATATTGTTCGATTTACGATAAACACCAAACAATGTGCCGGGCATAAGGGATTTACTATTTGTTAATTCTTTATCTAATTCGACAGCGTATTCGAGTACTTCATTGACTATTTCAACATTGGTTTTTAGATCTCTTTCTTGCCTGAAACGTGGGTGCAGGATGATTATATTATATAGAAAGGAATTATAATATCGTGTCTCATATCTTGCAACATTAGCTAAATGACTGTGAATCGGAGCAACTACACCGTTCCAGGTTATTTCAAATTCAGTGCTATTGCTAAAATATTCTTTTATGATAGGATGGATTCCAGAAGAACGAACGCCTTCAAAGGGAGAATAATTCCACATAGGAGCTTTTTTTATTTTTAAAAACAGATATTTTTTCCCAAATTTTTTACTCAACTTTGTGTTTAATATTTTTATTTTTTCGTCGCTCAATTGGAATTTACTTTCACCGCAATATTCGTTAACCACAATTATCCCATTATTTTTTAAAGCTTTATTTACTTGAAATAACAGGTGTTCAAGATTCATAATATGGTGAAGAATCGAATTGCATAAAATAAAGTCATATTTATTGTTTGGTAAGTGTATAAAGTTTAAGTCATTTATTTCGGAATCAAGAGGATTCTTTTGTATTATATCGAGTGTGTCAAATTTTTTCACAAAACCTCTTTCGATAAAAGCTTTCTCATATCGACCGGAACCGGAGCCAAGACTAAGAGCCTTATCAACCCGTTTATATTTTTTTGTAATAAAATCCACCCAACCAAATATGGAAGTGCTATCTATCCCGAATTTATTATTATCATAATGTAATAATAGAGAATTAAGACCGACGTATTCCTCAAAAATCATTTTTTTTTTAGCTTTAGACTTATGTTTTTCCGCCGACTTTCGCCATACTTCCATTTCTCTTTTTAGTGCTCTTTGGTATATTTTGTTATTTTTGTCAACAATAAAATTGTCCATCATATTATCCCGAATTTTAATTCACACTATTTATTAATATCTGCATGATTTAACAATGCAGTATTCCTATAAACAATATTGAAAAAACTTAATAACAAAGAGAAGAAAAGAATTTTAGGTAGTTCTATATCCCACCCCCAGGATTGTGCGGAAGACGAATGAATGATATACATTGCCAAGAAAGCGAAGCATAAAATCTTTATTGCACTTTGTCCATATTTAACTTGAGCCGGCTGAAACCTGGCAAAACGATAAATACGCAAGCACCATTTAAAGAAGATAAAATTCAAGATTATATAACCGATTATTCCCACATTTAGCAATATGTTATGATGACCGACATGGTGATCTTCGTGTTGAAAATACTCTTTTGAAAAGCCCCAGCCTATTATAGGGCTCTCGCTAAATTTTTTCATGACGCGTGGTCCTCGTTTATCAAAGCGCGCTAAAGTCCCTCCGGCAGTAATGTCACCTTCGGCTAACGCCAAAACGGTACCTACTCGTTCTGTAACCCTTTGCAGTTGAACCTTAATCAAGGGGAAGAGAAAAGAAAACAAGACTATTACCAAAGTTGATACAACTCCAATCGATATAAATTTTTTTATATTTTTACTTTTGTTAGCTGTGATAAATACCATAAAAAAGAAAAAAATGTATGCAATAATCCATCCGCGGGTCGCGGATAAAAAGACAGAAAACATACAAATAGCAATAATAAGATATAAATATCGCCGTGGAAAAACCTGCTTTTTTGAAAACAAGTAAAACAATGCTAGTGTAAAACAGTATAAAAGTATAATACTGCTGTCGGCAGCACGAGCAACCTCTCCGGAATCTGCTGTAAGCAAAAGCAAACTTTTTCTAAATGAAAATCCTTTAAGAAACCGGCCCAAATAATTCCCTGTTAAATATGAATACATTTGAGATGCCAATGCTAAAAAAACAATCGGAAAAAGTAAGCGGTTTAACCTGTCAAAATCAGATTCTTTTATCAACAATTTTGAAATAATATAGATAAAACTCCATGACATCAAAATTCGGAATGTAGATATCATATTATCCGCACTCATACCAACGATTAGGGAATATAGCAACACAAACAGGGTGAAGAATAGAAGAAACACAAAATCCTTTTTAAATATAAAGCGATATTTTCTTTTTATGCCAATTGTTTTGAAAAGATACATTAAAATAAGTAAGTCATTAAAACTTAAAGCTACTCCGGGAATAATGGGATAAAATGGAATTCGATGTACATCTGTTATTGACCCTCCCTGGAAAAGTCCACCGGGAGCATCTAGTAGAATAAAATAAAATGCAATCCAGAAATAATCCTTCTTTGATCCATATGCTAAAAACAAAAATACCAGGAATATGAATTGATTTAAGCGGAAAGGTAAATAATATACCGCTGCAATTGAAATAAAAAACAATAACATCATCCGGTTATTGTCTTTACTCCAAATCTTCAGGGTTTGATTATTAATAGTCTTCATTAAATTTTATTATCTCTAAAATAATTAAAGTATGGGCCTTGCTTAAACATTCTTATAAATTTAAAAATTTGTTCTCCCGTTTTCCCATTTTTCCCCTCAAACCATCAGAAATAGCCATAAAAAATACGATGAGGGATTTAACAAAAAACTTAAATATAGCTTTTAAATGAGTCATATGAAAGTATATAATTGTACGAATAACATTCCAAACATTACCGTTTTTTTTACTTAGATATATTCCATTGCGAATATGATAATACATGACTTTGTTTTTTGTTTTACCAAATGTTTTTGCATGCCCATGCCAAACAATGGCTTCAGGTTGATAAATAACTTTATGGCCTGCTTTGATGGTCCTATAACAGAAATCCGTCTCTTCCGTATACATATAAAAGCATTCATCAAAACCACCCAGCTCCCGGAAAACGGGAACAGAAACCATAAAAGCGCTTCCCATCACAAATTCAACTTCTCTTTTTTTATCAAACTGACCATTGTCTTTTTCACCACTGCCGTATTCTTTTTTTAGAAGCGTCCTTTTATCAAAGTAACCGCCAACCGAATTTAATATATCGGTATTCCCTAAATAAATCTTGGGGCCTACAATTGCTACTTTTTCATCGATAAATTCCTTTACCATAAGTCCGATACAATCTTCTTTTATAACAGCATCATTATTTAAAAAAAAAAGAATATCCGCGTTATTCCTTATTGCTATTTCCGCCCCTATATTGCAAGTCGCAGCAAAGCCCTGGTTTTTCGCCGATAACTCCAAAACTACATTCGGGAATGATTTTTTTAATATTTTAGAAAGACGGAGTTGAATCCCCTTTTCCGAACCATCATCGACAGCTATAACTTCTTTATTAGAGAATTTGCTCTTCAAGGCAGAAGCAACTGCTTTTATTGTTTCAGCGATATAATCGGAGTAAGTCGGGATGATTACCGCTATTTTATAATTCTTTTTCATTCGTTTTCCTTTTATATATCTTAAATAATTCTTGTATTCCAAAAAAGGCGATGACTATTATAAATGCATCGATGGGAATCCGGTAGCGATTCCGGGTAAAAGGGATGAAAAACATGTGAATAAAAGTATGGTAAACAAAAATTGAAGTTAAAAAAACACCCATTTTCCACCGGTATCGAAAGAGAAGAATCAGGCCATACAGGAAAAAAGGGATTAACAATCCATAGGTCAAACCAACAGACAGGTTGTGTTTCAAAGACCATTTGCCGTCATAACGGTAGCCGGTGGTGGAATAACTGCGTTTAAAATCCACGGGTTTCCACAGTATCTGGAAAACAGACCAATAACTTTCAAGTCTTGAAAAAAGATGGGGCAATATCCCATCTTGCATGGCTTTTAGCTGCCTGGAATCTACTTTTTTACCATCAGCTCTTTTTACTTCTTCCCCATTCTGTGCTTTCTTTATCTGCGCATCACTTATGAACCATCGCTCAAGCGACATTTTAAAAGAAGGGTCATTTTTATAGCCAAAGATTCTGTCCGTTAAGGGAGTAGTGCGAGGGGTTAAAATAACTATTTTGTTATAAACATTATAATTTCGGATTAACCATGGGATCATAAAAATTATCACCATTAAAAAAAATACAGTGGATTTAAAGATTCCCTTTTTCCAGGATTTTTTGTCAAGAATAACAAATCCCAATAGCAAAAATGGAAAAAAACTAAAAAATCTTTCATCCATATGAATCAAAGAAGAATATAAAACAGAAAAAAATATCAAGAATTGCAATGATATTTTATCTCGTTTTGTTTCTTTTATGAAAAGGAAAATGACTAAAGGAAAAAGAAAGGCCAACCAATTCTCTTTTAATACATGTGGAGTGTATCTTATGAATAAAACATAAAATATACTCCATAAGGACGCGAATATTCCCACTCTTTCATTAAATAATTCCCTGCCGATATAGAAGATTAAAATGCATAATAAAGAACCGATCAACGCATTTAAAATTATTAGGGGCAAGACAATTTCTCCGAAAGTCGTAAAAGATAAAGCGATAATCAAAGGAAAAGCCGGTCCAACCGTAGAGGCTTCATAGGGTGAAAAAATTCCGTTGTGCTTGATGTTTTTGGCAAAATTTATATATTCCCAGTCATCACTGAATTTTGCGGTGCCTTCTTTATCGAAAACATATATTCCGAAAAACAATCTAACCGATAAAGAAACCACAAAAAGAATTATGAGTGTTTTTCTTGTATTCATTCCGGCATTCATTTTAAACATTCAAAATTTTCAAACTCTTATTTTTAAGGTTTTTGCAGCGATTGCCTTGATGTAAAGAACCCTGTTTTTTTCATCTGCAATTTACCTCAGAACCGGACCGTTTTTTCTCAACGATAAATTTAAAAATCAAACCGAGTACCAACAATAGGCAAACATTCAACAACGCATAGATGTGGACTACGAATCCCGCTTTTATAGAAAACTCTTGCGGGTATCCCAACAACATCATACCGATGGCCCAGGCCCCTTCGCTGGTTCCGAATCCACCGATACTCTTTACCGGCAGGATCAGGAAAACCATGCCTATGGAGGAGACGAATATAATCTCGAAAATACCGAATTCGACAGCCAATCCTTTGAGTATCGTGTAGTAAAACAACATTAATCCGGCGATACTTAAGATTGACAGGCCCACCACCGTACAGCAGAAGCGAAAATCTTTCAGCCTGACAATTTGTTGTTTGATCGTTTCACGAAAAAAGATAACTTTATCGATGAGTTTCTTTAAAAAACGATTTTCGTTCCATTTTGTTCTTTTGAAACATTTTAGCAGAAAAACAGAGAGCAAGATAAAAAGCGCCGGCACACCGGCATGCATGAATTTGAGCTTGAATTTCGCGACCGCCGCAAAACCGAACAAAACAAAAAAAGATACAACAAATAACAGTATCAACAAAACCATAATCGTCAGTTTTGTGATTAACAACGCCGATAGACTCTGTTCCACCTTTATTTTTTTGCGCAGTAGAATCGGGAAGGAAAGTTCACCTAAGCCAGCCGGTACCACATGGACATAGAAATTCTGGATAAAATGGATATTTAGTATATAAAAAAAAGAAAGATTTTGCTCCTTTAAAAATAAATATAAAACGAAGGCCCGCCAGACATAGGCGGTTAGATGAAAAAGGAATGCGAAAACTACAAATCTGAGGGGCATGCTTCTGACCGCGTCAAGTACCTGGGCAAAGGATATAAAATTAAAGATAAAAAAAAGGATAAGGAAGGTGAAAACAACGGATATTATTAAGGCTTTATGTTGTTTACTCACGTTTTTTTTTCACTACGGCCGGGACCCCGACCGCGATGGAATAGGGAGGTATGTCTTTATTGACTAATGAAGCGGCACCGATGACACTGCCTTTACCGATGCGCACTCCTTTCGTAATAATGACACCCGCGCCGATCCAGACATCGTCTTCAATCACTATCTCTCCCATTATGTAATCCTGTTCGCATATTTTTTTGCTTTTATCCCTGTACTCATGATCCACCGAATTCATGACCGTGTAGGCGGCAATTCTCACATAATTGCCGATCTTTATACCCCCGGCTGCATTGATATTGCAGCCCTGGTTTAAAGACGAACTTTTGCCGATTTCCAGGTTCCAGGGAAACCAGAAGGTAATACTATCGCTGATATAGGTGGATTTGATTTTAGAACTGAACAATCGTAATATTAAAAACCGGATGTAATTAAAAAAGGGAAAATCAATGTATTTGAAAATAGAATAAAAAACATTGAATAGACCCTGGCGGAGGTAATTCTTCAGGCTGTGCATCTCTTTATTGGTTATTTTTGAACCGGACATGTTAATTCTCTTCAATGATATATCTAAAATCAAAACTTTTCAAAAAACCCGGGTCCCTTTTTACCGCCTTTTATTATAGTCCATATCCATCCAGATGGCAAAGAGAACAGATTGAAAAGTAATCAAAAAGGTAAAAATTAAAATTGTTAGGGTTGTTTTAGGGAGTTCATTATATTTACTATACATATAAAAAAACCTTATCGTAAATGGAAGGATCAGAAAGAGGGTATTAAAAAGTGAAAACAGATAAAAGAGTATTAACGGATGAAAATCCAGCACTACATATCTCTTCCATAACCTCCTGAAAAACAAACGTATTAAAAGAAAGCTGGTCTTGGGTATATACTTCCATAGTTTTATTTTGCTCTTTGCCTCACCATAAACCGGTTTTACTTCACAATCGGCTGCTTTAAATCCCCTAATATTCAGCATGCACAAAATATCCGCATTGTAGCCATATCTTTTAGTCATATTCTCGATGGGGATTCTTTTTAAACAGTCGTTTGCGATAGCCGTATATCCGCATTGGGGGTCCATGATAAAAAAATAACCGGTTGCAAATTTTGTCAGGATCGTCAAAATGGCGTTACCGAAAAACCTATGCCTCGGCATTGTATTCTTAATTTCCCGGTGCAATAACCTGTTGCCCTTAACATAGTTATATTCCTCGTCAATAATTTTATCTAATAGATTTGGCAAATCGTCCGGAAACATTTGATTATCTCCTGCCATGACGGCAGTTATATCTATATCTCTCTTTTTACTTTCAATATAACCATCGATAAGAGATTGCCCTAATCCCCGGTTTTTTTTATGATCGATGATACAAATTCGTTTGTCCTTTTTTTTCTGCTTCTCAAGCAAAGAAAGCGTATTATCGGTGCTGGCATCGTTTACTACAAGTATTACATCAACGAAAGAAGGCATTCCCGATAGGGTGTCGAGAATTAAATTTTCTTCGTTATATGCCGGGACGACCACCCCTATTTTATGTTTTTTATACATTTGCCGTCTCCTTTCCTTGAAAATAAGTTTTTGCCCATGCTATAGTCTTTCCCAGCCCCTCTTTAAAATTTGTTAAAAATTCAAGATCCAGGGCTGCCCTGATCTTTTTGTTGTCTATATCGAACATTTTTATATCACCAGGTGTCCAATCATCATATTTTATTTTCGTATCGCGGACGTTTAAAATTTCGGCAATCAAATCCGCCAACTCTTTTATGGTTACTTTTATACCGGAAGCGCAATTGTAGACCTGCCCTTTGGTTCCGGGAGTTATCGCCACAAGTAAATTGGCCTTGACAACGTCTTTCACATAGGTGAATGAGCGCTGCTGGGTTCCGTCACCGAAAATAGTGATCGGCTTTCCCATTAACAGCAAACGTGTAAAAATAGAAACAACCCCTCCTACTTCACTGGACTCCTGGCGAGCACCGTACACGTGAAAATAGCGTAAGACAGTGGTGTCTAAATCATAAAGATGTTCAAACACTTTCACATATTTTTCCCCTGCCAATTTGCTGATCCCATAATAAGAGGTCGGTATTAAAGGATGGTTTTCATCCTGGGGGAAATATTGAGCTTCTCCATAAACCGAACCCGTAGAGGCATGTACAAATTTTTTCACTTTATGTTTTAACGCTAGCTCGAGCATGTTAAATGTTCCGGCACCATTAATTTCCAGATCTCGTCTAGGATCATTTAAACAGATTGTTTTCTTAGAAGCAGCCTGGTGAAATACGACCTCGACTCCGGAAAAATGTTTTTCCAACTCTTCAAAATTGGTCACATCCCCTCTGACTTCTTTAAAGTTTGGGTAATTCTTCAAATGTGCCAGGTTTTCATGTTTGCCGGCGAAATAATTATCGACACTTATCGTATCTATCCCCGATTTTACCAATTCTTCCACTATATGGCTGCCGATAAAGCCGGCTCCGCCTGTTACGAGCGCTTTTTTAAACGGAAAATTCATAATTTTACCTTCGATTTCTTTTGAGTTTTACAGCTCTTATTATTTTTACGTCCTTTACTACTCTTAAAAAAATAAATAAAGACCCCATTCCCAGCCCCAGGCTGCTATAGATAAAATCTATAAATATTAAACGCCCGTCCAGGAATGATTTCTTGAGAAACCTCGAGAAAAAATGCCGCGGCCACTCCCAAAATAGTATACAAAAATATATTCCCGGGTTTTAATTTCGACTTGTTATTTATGCTCATGAGAATAAAAAACAGCGCAAGGACGAAGAATTCTAAAAAGTGAATCAAATAGTCGAGCCTTATTTTTGTCAACTTTTTTCGGTTCTTATCTTTTATTTTGTGTTACCATCGCCTTGATTAAGCCGGCGAGGCCCTGCTCGAAACGGGTGAGCACCCGGAAACCTAACTTTTGCTTCGCTTTCCTGATGTCGGCAGCGGAGCGCTTCACATCTCCGGGCCGCGCTTCGGCAAACACCGGTTCTACCTTCGTGCCTGCAATACGGTTGATCATCTCTACCAATTGGATCAGGGTATAACCTTCGCCGCAGGCAATATTAAACACCCTACCGGAAACGTCTTCCGCCGTGCAGGCCAGCAGGTTCGCCGCAACCACATTGGACACATGGGTAAAATCCCTGGATTGGGCGCCGTCCCCGTAAATAGTGGGCCTGTTACCGGAACAGATCAGGCGGATGAATTTGGGGATTACGGCGCTGTATTGGGAGGTAGGGTCCTGGTTGGGCCCAAACACATTAAAGTATCTCAAGCACACTGTTTCGAGGCCATATAGGGTGGAGAATATTTGACAATAACGTTCCGCCGTATATTTGGATAGGGCATAGGGAGACAGCGGGTCTACCGGCATGGTCTCGACTTTGGGCAGGATTTCGCTGTCCCCGTAGATGGAAGACGACGACGCGTACACCACCCGTTTAATGCCGAATTCTTTGGCCGCTTCCAGGACATTCAACGTACCCAGTATATTCACATCGTTGGTAGTCAGCGGGTCCTCGACAGAGCGGGGCACAGAGGGTAATGCCCCCTGGTGCAGGATATAATCTATGCCTTTCACCGCCGTGCGCACCGTATGAAAACTGCGCAGGTCGCCTTCGATGAGTTCAAAATCGGGATTCCCCCTGAAGGGAAACAGGTTCTCTCGCTTACCGGTCGAAAAATTATCCAAAACGCGAATACGTTGTCCCCGCTGCAGCAGTTCGCTGACAATATTGGAGCCGATAAATCCCGCTCCCCCGGTCACTAAATAAGATTTTTGTTTATCTATCATGCGCTTTCCTCTAAAAAAATGCCCGTACACAACAGGTTTGTTCTTCGTTAAAAATCAACAATTAGCATTTGATTATCAGCTATCTGGTTTTGGAGAAATTGACACCGCAGTCCTTGTTTCGCTCGATCATGAACTGCTGCTCTTTTCCCGACAAAGAATAACACATCTAACATAAGGGTAGAAAAAAGTGTATGCTACCGCCCCTAATCCTTTTATCAGGATTCCGGCAATGCAGGACAAATTTGTCGGGCAAAGGTTCTTCAATTTCTTGTTTCTTATCCGTATCGACCAATATGTCTACAGTATCACTTTACCACGATTATTAATACCTGAAATGGCTCTAATTGTCAAGTTTTGAGAGGCTTTCAATCAATAGAATACCGGTAGCAAAAACCTTAATTTACGTGTATAATTGGCAGATGATTTCCCGGATTCCCTTCCTGAAAGATGCCCTGTCTCAAAATCCACCGGTGGATCATTTTCCCGGGCTGCTTCCCGAAATGGAAATGATTCTTCGATG
Source organism: Candidatus Aminicenantota bacterium (assembly GCA_023137075.1). GTDB lineage: Bacteria > Acidobacteriota > Aminicenantia > UBA2199 > UBA2199 > JAGLQA01. The sequence goes on along the minus strand of JAGLQA010000129.1, from coordinate 1,892 downwards.
TATTAACCCTGCCCCTGCCCCTGCCGGTGACCGTGACGCTGCCATTAAGGAAATAGTGAAAAAGGGAATCGATTGGAACCGGTTGGTAAAATTAGCTCTTCAGCACCGAGTATTACCCCTACTCTATAAAGGGCTAACAAAAACAGATGACTCTCTTCTCAAACAGGAAGAGATGGCCCAACTGAAATCCATTTACAGGCACAACGCCCTGCGTAATCTCAGGCAAGCTCAGAACCTGCACCGGGTGCTGGAATTATTATCCAGTGAGGGGATCGATGTGATTGTCATTAAAGGGCCTGCCCTGGCCATCCAGGCCTATGATGACCTGTCTCTCCGCACCTTTTCGGACTTAGATTTGCTGATTCACTCGAAAGATTTTGATAAAATTTACGATACCCTGACTAACGCCGGCTTTCGCAGCTCCTTTCCCCTCGATAAAGAAATGAAGCGTTATTGGAGGTTATTTCGCAGGGACATCGGATTCTGCGATGATATAAGTGGAATCGATATTCACCACCAGCTTACCCAGGGACCTAAAAGAATCAGTTTGAAGGAAAAAACCTGGCAGAACCAAGGGACCGCTGAACTTCTTTTCCGGGATATCCCCCTGCTCTCACCGGAACATTCGCTCTTCTGCCTGAGTCTCCACGGCACCAAGGACAATTGGAGCTATTTGAAAAACCCGGCTGACATGGCCCACCTGGTTGGCCGCCACCCCCACCTCGACTGGCACTCCCTGATTGCGGACGTTGAAGATACCGGCTGCTTGCGTATGCTGTTGACCGGGTTGATTTTGTGCCGCTTGATTTGCGGATTGGAATTGCCCGGTGAGATTGCCGAACTTCTTCTCTCCCGGCCCCAGGTCGAAAGATCGGCCGGTGAATATTTACACCGCATGTTGGCAGGCAAGGCAAAGGAAGACAGGTTACAGGGAACCTTTTCATTGATGCGATCTATGGATTCCGCCGGTCCCCGGCTGAGCCTGTTGATACACTCTCTTTTTATACCCACACCCGTGGATTGGCAATCGATTAAGCTACCTACATTTCTTTATCCCCTCTACTGTCTAATCCGGCCCCTGCGCCTCTTTTTCAAACTCCTTTCCCGGTCCCTCTCTTACCTGTTATAAAAAAAAGATAAAATTTAATAAAATTAATTACCAATTGCCCGAAAGTTCCATATTCCGGACGTATAATGATTTAAATTCTCTTTATTCCTTGACATTTTTTTTTTAGTATTATTATTTAGTTTTTATTATTGATCCCAAATACAAGTTGGTTTTGGCTTATGTGATAGAACCTGAACTAAGGAGAAAAAGTGTATGAGTATAAATGAGGGTACATCGTCATATAGCAGAAATCCCGATGTGGTGTTGCGTGAGGAAGATATAGACGGCGGACTACTCTTTAACCCGGATACCAACCAGATTAAAGTACTCAATCACACCGGTCTCTTTATCTGGAAATTGTGTGACGGCACTCATGATATGGCCGCCATCGCAAATGCGATCCGTGAATCTTACGAAGATGTGCCAGAAGACCAGGTGTCGGATCAGGTCGAAACCTATATCAGCGGCCTGGCGAACGGCGGTTTTATCGGGGTCGCCGAAGAATAGGATGAAGCTGATCGAGAATAAATCATTTCCCCGAACTCCCGAAAGTGTCAGTATTGCCATTACGGGCCGGTGTAACCTGAAATGCAGCTATTGTTTCTACTCAAATGAAATGACTGCCCTGGGGGACCTTTCCACCGCAGACTGGCTCGATTTTTTTAAAGAGTTAGGCCGGATAGGAGTCATGGACGCGACCTTATCGGGAGGTGAAGCTTTTACCCGGCCGGACCTGTTCGGGCTTATCGATGGTATTATTGCCAACCGCATGCGTTACAGCATC
>JAGLQA010000128.1 GCA_023137075.1 Candidatus Aminicenantota bacterium | reverse complement strand
AATTCCATACAGATTTCCATCGATGGATCGAGGGCGGAGATTCACAACAAAAGCCGTCCCCACAGCTTTGACCGGGCTGTTCGCGGCCTGAGACTGCTCAAGGAAGCCGGTTTCCCGGTGGCAGTACGAGTTACCATCAACCGCCACAATCTCCATGACCTTGAAAACATCGCAATTTTATTATTGGAAGACATCGGCCTGCCCTCCTTTGGCACCAATGATGCCATGCCCATCGGTTCCGGCTGTCGCAATGAATCAAGTATGTCTCTTACACCGCAAGAACAATTAAAAGCCATGGAAATCATAGACCGGTTGTTAAAGCGTTATTCCGAATGTATCACCGCCAATGCCGGTCCTCTGGCCAAATTAAAAGCATATGCGGAGATGGAACATGCCCGGAAAACCGGCAAAAAATCTACAAGATGGGTCATGGGTTACCTGACTGCTTGCGGCTGTGTCTTCTCTAAGATTGATATACTACACGATGGGACTATCGTACCCTGTCATATGCTTCCGGACCTGACTTTGGGCAATATTACAAAAGATTCACTTGAAGAAATCTGGTGCACCCATCCCACCTTAGACGCACTGCGCCGGCGGAGGAATATACCCATGAAGAAAGTTCCCGGGTGCGAAGACTGCGAATGGAATTCCTATTGTAATGGCAGTTGCCCCGGGTTAGCCCATCAATTGACCGGTGATTTTAACCACGCCAATCCCCAGGATTGCTACCGGGATTTTCTGAACCGGACCGGGAGAATAAAACATGCCGTGTGACGACGAACAAGCAGCATCCACCTCCACCGCGGGAAGCGTACAGAAGCTCGACTTCCCGGAAGGTGTCCCACCCTTAACATCGCTTTATCTTTACATCTCCGGATCCTGTAACCTGGCCTGCCGCCACTGCTGGATTACCCCCATCTTTCAGCAGGAGAACAATAATGGTCAAAACATTAAACTTTCATATGTAAAAAAAGCCTTACAAGAGGCCAGACCTTTGGGATTACGCTCCGTTAAGCTGACCGGCGGCGAACCAACAATCCACCCACAGTTCCGGGATATTATCGCGATGATAGCTAATGAGGGATTTGAAATTATTATTGAGTCCAACGGTATCCTGTTCGACCGGCAACTCGTGCAATTTTTGAAAGAAAGATCTCCAGGCTCTTTTATCTCTGTTAGCTTAGATGGGGCCGCGGCCGAAACCCACGATAATCTCCGGGGCGTGAAAGGCTGTTTTGAACAGGCAATCTCAGGCATTCGCAATTTGGTGCAGGCCGGATTCCACCCCCAACTGATTTGCACCCTGCATAAAGGAAATGTGTCGGAGATCGAAGAAGTCATATCTCTGGCTGAGGAGTTAGAATGCGAATCAGTCAAATTCAACCATGTTCAGCAGCTGGGCCGGGGTGAGCATTTCTCCAGGAACCAGGGATTAAGTATTCCGGAGATTATCGAATTGAATAATCGGGTGGAAAAAGAATTGATAAGAAAAAGTAAAGTGAGAATCCATTTTGATATCCCTTTTGCCTTTTACTCCATCCGCAGAATTACCCGTGCGCATCATGGCCGATGTGCGGTCCTGACCATACTGGGTGTCCTGTCCGGGGGTGAATTATCCCTGTGCGGAATCGGCGTCAATGTGCCGGCGTTGATTTTCGGCCACCTTGAGGCCGATCATTTAAAAAAGGTGTGGTGTGAAAGCCCCGGGTTAACGCTCCTGCGGGAACAAGTCCCGGAACAAATGCAAGGTATTTGTGGTAATTGCCTGCATCGGGATATTTGTCTTGGTAACTGTATCGCCCAGAATTTTTACATTACCGGGGAATTGAATTCACCATACAATTTTTGCAGGCAAGCGGAAATCGCGAATCTATTCCCTGAATCAAGGAAGAGAGAGTTCAGAAATTAAAGAAGGAATAAAATGAAAACCAAAAAGAGAAAGCCGAGGTATGAACCTCCAATTACCATTGACCTAACAGGAATGGGCGTAAATGGCCAGTATGTTCCTCTAGGGGTGTGCAAAGCGGGAGGGGCACCCTTTTATTCTTGTGTCCAGGGCCCTGAGTATTTAGGAGTATGTACGGTTGGCACGACACCGGACACGTCAGCATGTTCAATTGGCGGCTATCACGCTGTCGCTTCTTGTGATCCGGGGAGCAGCGCTGCTACTATTTGTATGTCGGGAAACGGGCAGCAGTAAATATTGAATTGAAAAAAAAGAAAAACGGGTACAGTTCAGGTGTCATTTGATAGTATAAGTGAGAAACGGGGCCAACGAAGGATGATTGTGTCAACTCATCGAATTGGAGGTATTACCCTACGAACAGAGACAGATGTCTCTATCCCCCATATTCAAAGGGGTTTTTTCTCTAATTTTTTGGTAAGTAGCGGTAAGCCTGATGCTTTCCTAAACATTCGGGGATTTAACCGGGATTCTTTTATCCTACCTCCACTCGATAAACATGAACGCCAGTGTGTGATACGCTGCGTGGATTTCCAAAAGCACTGGTTGGATAACCCCATATTCCAATCTCCCGATGTACGCAGGGTAGTCATGCGTTGTCTAGACAGACCAGAACTTGTCCATATCGCTCTCAACTGGAACCGGGCAATTTTCCGTAATTATGCTCACAATGAAATAACATTATTCTACCCCCCGGAAAAGCGAAAAGAATTCGCGAATCCGTTATTCCATGCCCGTTATCGTAATTTATTTTTTGCCTTCTTGCCATGTTTCTCAGCCCTATTGATTCACGGGGCAGGCATAATTAGAAAGGATCGGGCTGTTGTTTTCCTCGCCCAGGGCGGGGGTGGCAAAACGACGGTGGCGAATCATGCCTTGTCGGAGACTATCCTTAGTGACGATCAGATAATCTTATACAAAAATAATAACCGGATAACCGTTCACAGCACACCTTTTGGGGCAAAAGGGCAATGCCCGCAGCATGCGAGGCTAAGCGGCCTGTTCCTGCTTGAAAAGGCCTGTCATTTTGAACTTATCCCTCTTAAACCGGGAGAAATCCTGCAATTTATCTGGAAAGAACACTTTCATAATTGGTATGTGCTTCCCCGGGAGCTTAGAATTAGAGCATTCGACATTCTTTACCATGCCTGTACCCGGGTTCCGGTTTATAAAATGCGTTTCCCGAAGGATTACGTGGATTGGGATGCCATTGATAGGGCAATGGAGTAGAAAGTGGAGATAGAAGGCATTCGTTTCTA
>JAGLQA010000127.1 GCA_023137075.1 Candidatus Aminicenantota bacterium | reverse complement strand
TTAGAATATTGCCTTTTTTCGTGATGTTAAATATTTTGATGTGTAGATTGTTTTCTTTACACAGGGTCACTGCCGTGCTGTCTATTACCTTCAACTCCCTGGCCAGCACATCGAAATAGGAGATTTGGTCAAACTTTTTTAGACCCTTTGTTTTTTTCGGATCATCCTCATATACACCGTCAACCATGGTGGCTTTTAACAACACATCGGCGTTAATTTCGATGGCTCTTAGGGCGGCGGCCGTATCGGTGGTAAAAAAAGGATTCCCCGTTCCGCCGGAAAAAACGACGACCCGGCCTTCTTCTAAATGCCTTAAAACCCTGCTTCTAAAAAAAGGTTCCGCCACCGCTTCTACTTCAAGGGCGGATACCAACCTGGTGGGTAGGCCTTTTTTTTCCAGTACACCCTGCAGGGCGATTCCGTTCATGATTGTGGCCAACATTCCCATGTAATCCGCCGCTGCCCTGTCGATGCCGGGATTGTTTCCCTTACCGCCCCGAAAAAAATTACCGCCGCCTATTACGACGGCAATCTCGACACCTAAATCGTGTGCCTGTTTGATCTCTTCGGAAATTCTACTTATGACTGTTTCGGATATTCCGAAATCCTTCTCCCCTTTTAGTGCCTCTCCGCTTAGTTTTAAGAGGACACGTTTATAGCAGGGGGCCTCATCCATATTATGCTTCTTCGCCTACCTGGTAGCGAATAAATCGCTTAACGATAATGTTTTCACCTAATTTGTGTATTTTTTCCGCGATTAAATCTTCGATCGTTTGTTTATCATTCTTAAAGTAAACCTGGTTCAGTAAACATACTTCGGAATAATACTTTTTCAATTTTCCCTCAACTATCTTATCGATAATATTATCGGGTTTTCCCGAATTTTTCATCTGCTCGCCGTAAATCTCTTTCTCTTTTTCGATGACATCCGCGGGTATATGATCCTGGGAGATGTAACCGGGGTTCATGGCGGCAATTTGTAAATTCAGTTCTTTCATCAGGGCCAGGAAATCCTCGTTTTTGCCGACAAAATCGGTTTCACAACCTAATTCTAAAAGAACGCCGATTTTTCCATTGGTATGAATGTAAGAACCGATTGCGCCCTGCTTTGTCTCCCGGGAAGCTTTGGATTTAGCCTTTTCAAAACCTTTCTTCCGTAAAAGCTCCGCCGCTTTATCATAATCATTATTGGCTTCATCGATTGCTTTTTTACACTCCAGGATGCTGACTCCGGTTTGTCCTCTTAATTTTTTTACAAGTGACATATCAACAGACATTATCATTCTCCTTCTTTTTCTTCTTCTTTTTCCTCAACTTCATCAACCACCGCATCCGCTTTCTCCTCTTCTATTTTTTCCTCTTCTTCCGGTTCTTCTATTTTCTCCTCTTTTTCAAGATATTCTGTTCTGTCCTTTTTTTCGGGCTCTTCTTCTGCAACCGGCTCCGCTTCTGCGCTCGGTTCCTCGATCGTATCTTCCGTTTTTTCGTCGGGGACCACTTCCTCTACTTTTTCCGCTTCCGCTCCGGTTTTAGCGATTTCGACTGTTTCGGTTGTTTCAGTTGTTTCAGTTGTTTTAAGGGTTTCAGAGGATGCGACATCCGCGTCCTGTTCCTGGTTGAGTGAATCGGATATTCTTTTTTCAAACCCGAGTTTAACCGCTTCGCCAAACTTTGTCGTAAATAACTTGATAGACCTGATGGCATCATCATTGCCGGGAATCGGGTAACTGATGCCCTCAGGGTTCGCGTTGGTATCGACGATACCCACGATGGGGATATTTAACTTTGTAGCTTCATAAACGGCAATTTCTTCAAAGGTGGAATCTATCACCATCAATACGCCCGGTAGTTTTTTGATGTTTCGCATCCCCCATAAGTTCTTATGAAGTTTCTTGTATATCTTTTCCAGCCTGGACTGCTCTTTTTTCGATTGTACTTCCCATCTTCCGTCCCGCTTCATCTCATCGAGATCGATCAATTTATCGATACTCTTTTTTATCATATTGAAATTTGTCAACAAACCTCCGAGCCAGCGATTGTTTACATAATGCATGCCGGTTTCTTCGGAGATTTCGGTTATGATTGCCTGGGCTTGTTTTTTTGTGCCGACGATTAGGGCTTCTTCTCCTGAGGCTACCACTTCCGCGATGAAGTTCAGCGCGTTTTTAAACAACTCTATGGACGTTTGTAAGTTGATGATATAAATCCCGTTCTTCTTCCCATATATATATGGTTTCATTTTGGGATTCCATTTCCTGACCTGGTGACCGAAGTGAACGCCAGCTTCCAGCATCTCTCTCATATTGACTGAGACCATCTAATCCTCCTTACCTCTTATGATATTGAGATGCTTTCCGTGCTTTGAGAAGTCCATATTTTTTTCTCTCTTTTTCTCTTGCATCCCTGGTTAATAGACCGGCTTTTTTCAACGAAGGTCTTAATTCCGCATTGTATTCCAACAGCGCTCTTGATAATCCGAGTTTAATTGCATTTGTCTGGGCCGAAATCCCACCACCGATTACATTTATAAAAACATCAAAATTATCCTTTGTGTTCGTAATATTCAGCGGTTTATGAATTGTTATTTTGTGAATCTTTAAGGGGAAATATTCATCAAAATTTCGCTTTCTCTTGTTGACAACCAGTTTGAATTCGCCCTTCCCGGGTCTTAAATACACTCTGGCCACACTTGTTTTCCTTCTGCCAGTTCCATAATATTGAACGATACTCAATCTATGCCTCCTTTATATTGCCATAACCTGGGGATTCTGAGCCCTGTGTTTGTGCTCAGAACCGGCAAATACTTTTAATTTCGTTAGAATTTTTTTATTAAGTTTATTTTTGGGCAGCATCCCTTTTACAGCGTGCACAACCACTCTTTCGGGGTGGGTAGCCATCATTCTTTCATAAGAAGTCTCCTTTATCCCCCCCATATAACCGGAATGCCGGTAATACTTCTTCTGCTCTTCCTTTCTACCGGTGATTTTTATTTTATCGGCATTAATCACCACTACAAAATCTCCGGTATCGAAAAAGGGGGTAAAGAGAGGTTTATTTTTCCCTCTTAAAACATCGGCCACTTTTGTTGCAAGTCTGCCCAAAACAATCCCGTCTGCGTCAACGAGCCACCATTTTTTATTGATTTCACTTTTTTGTGGCAAAAAAGTCTTGTCGTTTTTATTCAGCTTCATATTTTCAACCTCGTAAAAGGATAATTTATAATATTTTTGAACATTTGTCAAGCTAGTCACTTCGTTTTCCGGCAAATATCCGAATGTTCGCAAAAGCCGCAGTAAAAACTCTCATTTTTATAAAAAACTCCACTGCTGATATTCTCTGCCACGTAATTGATGACATTGAACATTTTTCCAAAATCAAAATCCGCGGCATTTCGTGTCACCAACTGGTCTTTGATGTTGGAAGCGCTCTTTGAATAGAGGATGCGGAACTTTAACTGCGAAATTACATCTCCGAAAGACTTCTCAAAAAGATATTTGTAAATAACCATTTGCAAATAGGAACTCTTTATTTTCTCTTTTGACCACCTGGCGGTGGTTGTTTTAAAATCGGTAATACTGAAATCCTTTTCTACCAGGTCGATGATACCTCTCAATTTTATCCCGATCCCGGGCAATTCAACTTCTAATTCCTGTTCCACCATCAGGGGATCGATGGCAGAGGCGATGTCGCTTAGAAAATGTTTCACAAAGGCAATCCCTCTTTTTTCAGTATCGGCAGGGGGGGTTATCCAGCTGATCTCGCACTCCTTCTGCATATCCGCGAATTTTTCCTTGAAGATATCCACAACATCTTCTTCTCCAGGTTCCGGTGTTTGCCCCTCTATCCTTCTTTTTAAGAAATCTTCCGCCAAGGCATGAAATACCATTCCTAAGAATATGCGATCATTTATCGGTGTTGTGATCTCCGCAACATAAGAAAAGTAGTACTTCTTGGGACAGGTTTGATACAATCTGACCTGATTATATGAAAGATATTCTTTGGGGAGGTTCAATTTCCTCCCTTGTGAATTCATGAAATAAATTAAATTTCTACACCGGATTTGCTCATTAATAGAGACAATCTCGATTTATACCTGGAACCTGTTTTTTTATGAATTGTACCTTTTATGACGGTTTTATCGATTATCGACAAAACTCTGGGAAACAAGGTTTTTGCTTCTTCTAAGTTCCCGGCACTAACGTTTTTATGCAAGGCTTTAATCCTATTTCTCATTTTGGAACGATTCATCTTGTTGATCACTCTTTTTTTTTCATCACGTAAATTCTTCTTTATTGCAGATTTATGATTCGCCATTCATTTTCCTCCAACGAAAATCTAATCATACAAAAAAAATTGAGTTTTGTCAACCTGGGATCAATCTTTTCTTTTTATATTGATCTTTTACGGAATCGAAACCCTCTATCAGGCACAGTTCCAACAGGTTTGCGGCCGCTTCCGAGTAGAAAGGGAGAACCGTCTGTTCCTCTTCCGAAAAATTTCCCAGCACATAGGAGGTGATATCCCTGTGGGCCGGCCGGGAGATACCCAACCGTAAGCGGTCGAATTCCCGGGTTCCCAGAGAGGCGGCTATGGACCGTAAACCATTATGTCCGGCCAGACCGCCGTTCTGTTTAAAACCGGCCACGCCGAAATCCAATTCCAGTTCATCGTGCACAACGAGTATATCCTCGATCTCTATTTTGAAAAAACCGGTGATTTCCCGGATGCTTTCACCACTTCTATTCATATAGGTAAAGGGTTTCAGGAAAAATGTTTTTTCCCCGGAACGTGAGTGAACGGCAAATTCGCCCTTGAATTTATTCCGCCATTCAAGTTCGTCATAGAAGGAGAGTTTTTCAAGCATTTGCCAGGCAATGTTGTGCCTGGAGCGTTCGTATTGAGAGCCGGGATTTCCAAGAGCTGCGACCAATTTTTTCATTTTTCCTCCGGTAGTGGGGTGATTTTACCGAATATATCAAAAGTATATCACAAAATTCGTCCGATTGGATAGATTTTTTCATTTTATTGGATATTTTTGCGAATTTAATTTGACTTGTAATCAAAAATTAGAGAAAATAGTACTTT
>JAGLQA010000126.1 GCA_023137075.1 Candidatus Aminicenantota bacterium | reverse complement strand
AAAGTTTGGCTCCCGGCAGGGCCGCCGGAGGCAAGTTCCGGTAATAAACACAAAAATATATCAGATCCATTTGTAAATGTGTTGAATAATTCAACACCGTGTGTTTGTTTTTTCAACACTTTTAAAAAGGACAGCATATATCTTTTACAAGGATTGATACAATGGCAACTTTTCTCTTTCCGGAAAGCCTTTACCTACAACACTTTCAGTTAATAAATAGAAATTTGTTAATTAATTAACAAAAAATCGAAGTTGGCACGCAACTTGCTGGTTATGTATATGAAGAAAAAATTATTTTTAGGAGTAATAAAATGAACGATAAAAGACAAGGTATGAATGTTATCCCCACAGGGGAAAGAAAGTGTATATGGATGGATGCCGGAGTCGTTACATATAAATTATGCACCAACCACTATCAATGCAATACATGCGATTTTGATATGGCCATGTCCAATCGGGCGAAGAAAGATAGAATCGCTTTGCAGGATAATAAACCCACAATTGGCGATAAAAAGCAAATCGTCGAATGGATGGAAGAATTTCGCCATCTCCCGGCGGATCAGAGAAAATGCCGGTACATGCTGAGCGGCGAAGTATCCCACAAAATCTGCCCCAACAGCTTCCGCTGCGGAGATTGTTCATTCGACCAGATGATGCAGGATCGTCTCCAACCTACATTTGCCCAGGATATGGAGAGTTTTAACAAAGTTGCCGGATTCTATATGCATGAAAGCCTATATTATTTCCGTAACCACACCTGGATTGAATTGGAGAGAAACGGGAAATACCGGATTGGCATCGACGATTTTGCCAGGAGAATCATCGGAAAAGTTAACGGTATTAAATTACCGGCAGTGGGTAGGGATTTAGACCTGGAGGAATACGCCTGGACAATCGAACACAAACATGGTGATATTGAATTCTTTTCGCCCGTCGATGGCGTGGTAGAATCAATCAACCAGGAGATTTTAGATGATGCCAGCCTGGTTACCGATCAACCCTATACAGGTGGATGGCTGATGACTATAGAACCAAAAAATATCATGAAAAGCAACAAGAACTTATTAAAGGGGAAAGATGCCAGGGCATGGATGGTAGAAGAGACCAATTTACTCCATAAAAGTATTCATAGTGAAGCAGGAGTTACTTTCCACGATGGGGCAGTAATCTCAAATGATATCAGCAGCAACCTCACCAAAGAAAAATGGAATGAAATTGTAAAGAATCATTTATATTCCAAATAAAATGAGCGACATGCTTTTGCAAAATCTACACTTTCGTGAAAAAAAAGCTTATTAAAAAATAGACCGGCGGTGACTCTGTCGAGATTGATATCCGGTAGGGGCTGCCGCCGGATAATCATATCTTTTTCTAATCCAATGGGGGAAAAAGGTTAAACTCGATTTCAATTGTTGAAATGTTAATGTATTTATTATAAAATAGAAATCTAAAAAAAATGAATAACGTTTGTAAAAAAAAAGTGATAGAATTTTTAATAAATAATGAAGGGAAAGCAGTAGCTCATGTTTAAGACAATTAACTCCAAACTAATACTCGCAATCGGGAGTATAACGGCAATAATTTTTAGCATATTTTTTTATATAATTATGAGCACTCAAAATAAACAGCTCATCGCAGAAGTTTTTCGTGGGGCAAGCACCTTCAGCAGCACTGTTACCAGGAGTACCAGGAATGACATGCTCCTCAACAATCGAGAAGGTTTACACCGGATGATTGAAACAATAGGAGACCAGGAGGATATTGAAGTAGTCAGGATTTTTAATAAAGAAGGTAAGATAATGTTTTCCACGAAAAAGAAAGAAACAGAAACCTATGTGGATAAAAACGCAGAAGCCTGCTATGCGTGCCACGCTGTTGAGGAGCCTCTTGAACGGCTCACAACATCGGAACGAACCCGGATATTTAAGGCCAATGGTCACCGCATCCTGGCTATGATAACACCGATATACAACGCTCCCGATTGTTATACGGCAAAATGCCACATACATTCGAAGGACCAGAGGGTTCTCGGTGTCCTGGACATTGGCATGTCCCTTTACGAGGTTGACAATGATTTAAAAAAGAACCGGACAATGAGTATATACTTTACATTAATCGCTATATTTTTTGTCTCTGTTATGTTGGCATTGTTTATAATCAGACTCGTAGTTAAACCGGTAAAACAATTAGTCAATGCAACGAAACGGGTTGCCATGGGAGATTTAACCGTTAAAACCAATGTTAAAACGAACGACGAGATCGGCATTTTGTCTTCCTCTTTCAATAAGATGATTGCGGATTTAAGAAATGCTCACATTGAAATCCAATCATGGAATATTGAATTGGAAAATAAAGTAGAAGAGCGTACTAACAAACTACGAATGGCCAGAGAACAATTAGTTCAATCTGAGAAAATGGCATCTTTAGGCGTGTTAGCCTCCTCGGTAGCTCACGAGATTAACAACCCGCTGCAAGGATTTCTGACATATATCAAATTAATGCAAAAGATCATTTCCGGTAAAGAAATGAGTCAAAAGAGACTGGATGATTTTAAGAATTACTTAAATGTAATGGGAAGCGAAATTGAAAGGTTGGGCGATATGGTTAAAAACCTCCTGGTCTTTTCACGCCAATCCAAATTAGAAATCCGGATATCGGATCTAAATTCCATAATAAAAAACAGCCTGATGTTATTGTCTAACAAGATACGGATTCAAAATATCGAAGTCGATTTACATCTCCAGGAAGCTATCCCCCAGATATACTGTGATTTTAAGCAGATACAACAAACCCTGATGGCATTAATGATTAACGCGATCGAAGCGATGCCGGAAGGCGGAAAGATTATTATTACTACACGGCTTGTTGACCGGGGTAAAGTAGAAATAACGATTACCGATGCCGGGGAAGGAATTCCCAAAGAGAATTTGAGATATGTATTTGATCCGTTTTTTACCACAAAAGAGGATGCCAAAGGCACTGGATTGGGTCTATTTGTTGCCTACGGTATTATCAAGGATCACAAAGGCACCATAAAGGTAGAGAGTGAAATTGGAAAAGGAACCAGCTTCTTTATAAATCTACCGGTAGAAGAGACACGATGAATATGGGAAAATTAAACGTTGATATATTGGAGTATCGGATCACATTCAACCTCCTTTGGGTTTTACTTTACGACTCCGATACGACAGGTTGGTATTTATAGATGAAAGGAGAAATACGATTGGAAGATAAAATTTATATATTAATTGTGGATGATGATATGATTGTTCGCGAATCAATGAGCAATTGGCTGAAGGAAGAGGGATATGCGGTTGATACCAGCGAAGATGGCCTCAGTGGCCTGGAGAAGATTAAAACAAATAATTATGACCTGGCAGTCGTTGATATAAAAATGCCCGGCATGGATGGTATAGAATTATTAAAATTAAGCAAAGAGATATATCCTGACCTTCCGATACTGGTAATGACGGCATATGCATCGGTAGATACGGCGGTTCAGGCGATGAAGGATGGAGCATTCGATTATATTGTTAAGCCCTTTGATCCTGAAAATGTAAGCCATATTATTCGCAGGTCCGTAAAATTCAAGAGGCTTGAGAAGGAAAACATATTACTACGGAAAGAGTTGGAAAAAAAGTATGGTTTTGATGAGATCATAGGCAAAAGTAAAGAGATGGAAGAGGTTTTCGAGTTAATACGAACTATTGCCGACTCGGAAGCGGTTGTCATGATCAGGGGTGAAAGTGGAACAGGGAAAGAATTGATTGCCAGGGCAATACATGCCAATAGTAAGCGTAAATACGGCCCATTAGTGGCATTAAGCTGTGGCGCATTGCCGGACAGCCTTTTAGAGAGTGAATTATTCGGTTATGAAAAAGGGGCTTTTACAGGCGCAAATTACAGCCGAAAAGGAAGAATTGAGATGGCAAATGGTGGCAGCCTGTTCCTTGATGAGATAGGTGATATAAGTCCGAAAACCCAGGTGGATTTGCTGCGCGTCCTGCAAGATCGAATAATCTATCGTTTAGGCAGCACAAAACCGGTAAATGTGGATATCCGGGTTATATCCGCTACCCATCGTAACCTTGAAGAGGCAATACGTGAGGGCGCATTTCGGGAGGATCTATACTATCGTTTGAATGTAGTAACCATAAATGTTCCGCCGCTGCGTGATAAAAAGGAAGATATCCCCCTATTAGCCAATCATTTCTTGCATAAATTTGTATTAGCCAATTCCAAAAAAGTTGAAGGTATTTCGGGAGAGGCAATGGAGATACTAATCCGGTATAATTGGCCGGGGAATATAAGGGAATTAGAGAATGTCATTGAGCGGGCAGTCGTTATCTGCAAGAATAATGAAATTGTACCCGACGATCTGTCGGAAGTCATAAAAAAAAGCTCTAATGATACCATACCGCGCACACTCGATGAATCTGAAAAACAACACGTCACCCGGATACTTAATGAGAACAATTGGAATATAAAAAAATCAGCAGAAGAGCTGGGTATCGATAGGGCAACGTTATACAATAAGATCAAGAAATATGAAATCGAAAAACAAAAATAAAAATGTATGACAGATCGAACAATTACGATAATACCAATCGATGAGATAAATTTTCCCATCCTGGAATATATAGGCAAATGCCTGGAAACTACTTTCGATTTAGAAACTACGATTATGACCAGGCAGGAAATAGCTTCACATATTCCTGAACCTGTATATGGAGGCCGTTATAATTCAACCAATATTCTCAAGTTTATGGCTGATAGGATTCCTGGGAGCGCATTCAAATTATTAGCAGTTACCACTTTAGACCTCTATTCTCCCATTTTCTCATGTTTCTTTGGTGAGGCACAGTTAGGAGGAACCTGTGCGTTGGTTTCTTTGCATCGTTTAAAGCAGGAATTTTATGATTTGCCCCCGGACCAGGAAACATTCTTAGCGAGATGTGAGAAGGAAGCCATTCATGAAATTGCTCATACATTCGGACTGCTTCACTGCAGTAATAAACACTGCATCATGTATCCGTCCAATAACATCATAGATACGGATGTAAAATCCAACACATTCTGTCCGGATTGCACCTGCTTGTTGAAAATATAGTAACTGAAAAAGGGCCGTTCGATTTGTCAGGCAAAGTAACTGTTATTTCCATCAGTTTAAGTTCGGTATATAGTTTCATTTTGTTGATTCTACCTGCCGGATGAAGGTTTCGATGATCGGGTTGACCTTGTGGGGATGGGTGAGCGGTGCCATATGGCCGGTATCTAACCAATGCAGCCGGCAATTTGGCAGAATATCAACCAATAACTCGGCGACCCGGCGAGAGGCCAGGGGACTTTGCCTGCCGGCTATCAGGCAGACGGGCACGTTAATCTTTTTGTAGTCTTCAAGCGAGAGGGGCTCTTCCATTAGCGCGTGATAACTCAGGGGCATTTTTCCGGCACCCCGGCACAATATCTCCTGCATCTCTTTCGGATATGTTGCGAAGGTTCCGGATCCGTTCCAATAATCGATAAAATATTCGGCTGCTCCGGCGTAGTTATTTTGGGCTATATAATCTTTTACCGTGCCGGATGTGCGGCGGATTTCAGCCAGCACCTCTTCAGTCTCCGGCAGCAGGTGGTAGGCTACCGGTTCAAAAAGAGTCAAACTGCGAATCTGTTTCTCGTTTTTGTAACACAGGCGCAATCCCACGGCGCCTCCATATGAGTGGCCAACCAGGTGGAACGGTTCGCCGGCAGGCACGATACCGTCTAAGAGGGAGTCGACCAGCGCTATTTCATCGCTGAGGCTAAAAACCTCGCTGTTTATGTCCGGGAGCGGGGTGCCGCCGCTGCCGTAAAAATCAAGAGCAACCGTTAAAAAATCACTGCTCAGCAACCTCATGAGAAAATACCACTGTAATTTGGAACTCATGGCGCTGTGAAGTAGAACGACCGGGGCGCCCTGCCCCATAAAAAATACATTATCCTTTTGATTTTTCATAGTTTATTTTAGAAAAAATGGGGTTGTTTTTCAAGTTTATATTGAATTTATCCGGAATTTCTTTTATAATTTGGGCGGAATTTATAAGTTACTTTTCAGAGAAACGAGTCGAAGGTCAGGAGGAAGCATGAAGTTTGAAAGAGAAGATTACCGGGCAGCACAGCGCAAAAAATGGACTCTAATCATCATTTCCGGCATTGCGTTGATCGGTATTTTTATTATATGGAACAGTTATTCACAGCGATCGGCGGCAGATAAAGAATTACCAAATGTAACGGGGGAAGGGACGACTACTCCGGCACCGCAAAGGAATGCGAAAAAAAAGGACCTGCCCACCCTGGTAAAAGATGTCAAAGGAGCCATTGCCGTGATTCATACTTATGACCGGAAGGACCAGCCGGTCGGGCAGGGCACGGGTTTTTTCATCAACGCCCAGGGCCACGTAGTCAGCAATTTCCATGTGTTCCGGGGGGCGCATCGCGCGGAGGTTAAACTTCCTTCCGGGACTTATCCCATATATAAAGTTCTGGGTGAAGATGTGGATAGTGATTTGATTCTTTTTTCCGTAAAAATCAAGCCCGGAAAGTACCGGTTTCTTTCCTTTGTGGACAAATCTCCCGCTGTAGGTGAACGCATCGTCGTTATCGGCAATCCTTTAGGATTAGAAGCCACCGTATCGGACGGCATCGTCTCCGCCCACCGGAAAGTGGAACCTTTTGGAAGTGTCATTCAGATCACGTCGCCCATATCTCCAGGTTCCAGCGGAAGCCCGGTACTTAACATGTTCGGTGAAGTGATTGGGGTTGCCACTTTTCAGTATCGCCAGGGGCAGAACTTAAATTTCGCGATTCCTATCGTTATAGCCAAAAAACTCGTTAGCACCGGGGAAAAGGAATTGGCGGACCTCTCTTTCGCGGACACGGATGCGTTGGCTTCCGCGCGGGGCGCGTTCTCCAGGGGTCGCGTCTATTACGATGCCGGCGAATATGAAAACGCGGCTTTCCAGTTTAAGGAAGCGGTTAAAGAGGATCCGACCAATGCCGATGCCTATTATTATTTGGGGATGAGTTATAAAGCGGAGCGACCCTTTGATGCGGTGGATGCGTTTAAAACAGCGGTGAGCCTCGATCCCGATTTTACGGATGCCTATTGCAACCTCGGTGAAGTTTACAATCAATTAGAGATGTACAATTATGCGACCCAGGTGTTGAGACAGGCTTTGCGGATTAAACCCGATAATTTTGAAGCATTGATACAATTGGGTATCGCTTATGCTTCGGATAAAGAATACCGGGCTGCCGTAAAAGTACTTGAAAGGGCCCTGGATATCGAACCGGATGCCCAGGCTTACTTATATTTAGGGATTGCCTGTATGGCAACCAGGGATTACGATAAAGCACTCGGTTCATTCCAGGCATCCCTGGATCAAGACCCTGAATTTTATGAGGCCTACATCGGCTTAGGGTATTGTTTCGCCATCTTTAAAAATTGGAAGCGGGGGATCATTTCATTGAGACGCGCGGAGTCGTTGGCGCCGGGACACCCGGAAATTCATTACCTGCTCGGGTTTATGTACTTAGGTGACGGTGACATTTCCGCAGCGGAGCGTGAAGCCCGGCAATTAAGTAAGATCAGCCGTAAGTGGCGCGGCAAGAAGATCGCGATATACGATGAACGGAAGCTTTCCGAGATGTTATCGGAGCTTAGAACGGCTATTACCCGGCATAAAAACCGGCGCAGCCGCGGGTAGTACCATAAAACTTTACAATTTTCGTTTTTTCTGTTACTATAAAAGATGGATATTGCAACGTCCATTGTGACGTCATTTGCCGGTTTGAGTTCGTTGTTGATCCTGGGAAAATTCTTACGTGTTAAAATCAAATTACTGCAAAAACTGTATATCCCCACGTCGGTTATAGCCGGCATCCTGGGACTGATCATCCTTCAAACTTTCGACAGTTCAATTCCCGCCGGCTGGACAGCCGGTTGGACAAATCTACCTGGGTTTCTGATCAATATCGTTTTTGCCGCCCTGTTCTTAGGGGTAACGATTCCTCCCATTTCAACCATCTGGAAAAAAGCGGCTCCCCAATTGGGCTATGGGCAGATTGTTGCCTGGGGACAATACTTTGTGGGCCTGCTTGTGGTGCTGCTTTTCTTAAAGCCGCTGTTTAATATAAAGGAAGTATTTAGTGTGATAGTCCCGGTCGGTTTTGAAGGCGGCCATGGTACCGCCGCGGGTTTAAAAGAGACCTTTGAGACCTATAACTGGGCAGAGGGGACAGATTATGCCCTGGCTTCGGCAACCATGGGTGTTGTTATGGCTATTGTAGCCGGTATCATCCTGATTAACTGGGCTGCCAGGAAGGGTTATACCCAGAGATTGAAGCCCCTGGATAAACTGGCCAGGGGTGAATGGGGCGGATTTTATGCCAAAGACCAGCGCCCGGTAGCAGGGAGGCAGACCGTGTCCGCGGATTCCATCGACAGCCTGGCTCTCCACCTGGCCATTATCGGCATTGCGGTATTGATCGGTTATGGGCTTAAACAGGGCCTGTTGATTTTCGAACCCCTATCTCCCTACCTGGCAGAGAAGAAGATTTTACGGGGATTTCCTCTTTTTCCTTTATGTATGCTAGGCGGCCTGATCGTACAAATCGTGGTGTCACGTTTCAAGCGGATCTATCCCATCGACCATGCGCTGATGCAGCGTCTGTCCGGTACAGCCTTAGATTTTTTGGTCGTCGCAGCCATCAGCACCATAAGTATCGATGTTATTGCCGGGGGTCTGCTTCCCTTTCTCATAATTGTTTTTTGTGGTTTGATCTGGAATATTTTTTGTGTGGTTTTTTTGGCCAGGCGCTTCCTGCCCAATTTCTGGTTTGAGCGGG
>JAGLQA010000125.1 GCA_023137075.1 Candidatus Aminicenantota bacterium | reverse complement strand
GTAGCCCTGGGGTTGACACCTGTTCTCAAACATGAGAGAATCTTTTCTTCATAAAAATAGGCACTAAAAATGGAAGAAGAAATAATTTCAAAAGAACTTCTCGATATTCTGGCCTGCCCGGCCTGCAAAAACCAGGTGGAGCTAATCGAATATAGAGAAAAAATACACGGTTTAAGATGCGCGCAGTGCGAATGCATCTATCCTATTAGGGACGGTATACCTGTCATGCTTATCGATGAGGCCATAAAAGCAAAGGCGGTATAAAAGAGATGAGGTATATAAAACATATATCGGATATTTCGAGTAATCTTTATTTCTATTTACTGCTGGGGCTTTTGTTTTTGATCAATTTAACGATTGCGGGGTGCTTTATCCTTTTCACTCTTCTACTTGTGGGGCTGATTATCCATTCCCTTAAAACCAAAAAAATCCCCCCGGTTCCCGGTTACTACAAATATTTACTGATCTATATCCTGCTGTCCCTTATCTCTACCCTGTTTGCCATCGATAAACTACACAGCCTCAAGGACAATAAAGAGTTCTTTGTATACCTGCTTATCCCTATCGTACTGCTCATTATCAATTCGAAAAAGAGACTGCTTTATTCTCTCTACGCGGTTACTGCGTCCGCGCTTCTTTCCGCTTTAATCGGGTTGGCGCAAACCGTCACGGCAGGGGGTATTTCATTAGATAACCGCTTGAAAGGTTTGACATCCCACTGGATGACTTACTCCGGTTTGTTGATGTTTATTTTTATTTTCCTTTTCATCTACCTGTTCTACGAAAAAAGAAAAAACAAGAGAATCGCCATCGTCCTGACCTTGTGTGTTATCCTGGCCTCCATATTGATTTCGCAAACCCGGTCGGTATGGGTGGGTTTATTCATATCCTCAGGTATTTTTATCATCTATTACAAACCGAAGATTCTATATATCGCGGTCCCGGGTTTGATTATTTTGTTCTTTTTGCTTCCTCAATCGATTAAAACCAGGGTTACATCTATCTTTGACCCGGAGAATGCCACCAACAGGGATAGGGTGTATATGTTTTCCGTTGGGATAAAAATATTCAAGGATTATCCCCTTACCGGTGTCGGGCCCAATAATATCGAAAAAGTATATGACCGTTACAAGCCGGCGCAAGCCGAATTATCCAACCTGCACCTGCACAACAATTTCCTCCAGGTACTTGCTGAAAGGGGCGTACCGGCATTGTTGGGTTTACTGGCTGCTTTCGCGGCGATTTTTCTTCAATTGGTAAAAAAAATCAAAAATAGCAGCGACCTGAAAAAGAGGATCGCGTTGGGATCCCTTTTCCTTTTTATCGGTTTCCTGGTTAGCGGCCTGTTTGAATATAACTTTGGGGACGCGGAGATAAAATTCCTATTGTTCTATTTTCTGAGTATTCCCTTTCTGACTGAGGAAAATAAAAATGATGACCTTCAAGCGAGTTGAGGAGATTTGCGCCCGGTTTAAGGGAAAGAGAATCCTGGTTTTCGGCGATGTTATCTTAGACAGGTACATCTTCGGAGATGTGAGCCGGATATCCCCGGAAGCCCCGGTGCCGGTGGTTAAGGTCACCAGGGAAGAATTTAGAGCCGGGGGCGCGGTAAACGTCGCGGCCAATATAGACGGCTTAGGAGCGACGGGAATTATTACGGGGATTTCCGGGGACGACGTTTTCGCGCAAGAATTATTCAAACTGAAACCCACAGATAATTTCGTGATAAAATCCGGGATAAATAAAACCCTGGTTAAGACACGAGTTATTGCCAACAGGCAGCAGATCGTCCGGATCGATAGGGAGGAAACAATCCGGGTAACCCCGGAAATAAAAGATAGGTTTATCAAGGTTGTGGGGCAAATCAAAGAGGGCGGCATCGACGGCATGATTATATCCGATTATGCCAAAGGCAGTCTGACTGAAGAGATAATGGATATTTTGACGGGTGAAGCCGGCGCCCTTCATGTCCCCTTAGTGGTTGATCCCAAACCGCCAAATTTTCATTTATACAAGAATATCGATGGGATAACACCCAATGTAAAGGAGGCAAACAGTATTGTAAACAAAATAATCGCGGGTGACCGTGACGCGGCAGAGGCTTTAGAATGGATCAATAACGCTTTTAATACGCGGTTTTCTATCATAACCCGGGGCGCCGATGGTATAACCGCCGGCGAACGGGGGAAACAGGTATTTCATCTGCCGGCATTTGGCCATGAAGTGTTTGATGTAACCGGCGCCGGTGATACGGTGGTCTCGGTTCTGTTACTTTCTTTAGTCTCCGGGGCAACCTTAAAAGAAGCAGTCGGTTTATCAAATGCAGCCGCTTCGATGGTGATCGAAAAAATCGGCACATCGGTAATGACCGCGGCGGAAATCTGCGGCAGAATGAAATTTCTCCTGAAAAAATAACCGGGTAAGTTATAAAAAAAGTGGCTTTTACAGAGTTTTTATACTATTATGTAGAAAGAATAGATGAAAAAATTAGCTGGGATTAATATTAGTAAATCCTTCAATAGAAGGGTGGTTGTGCGCAACATATCCTTAGATGTATACCAGGGCGAAATTATCGGCCTTTTGGGTCCGAACGGCGCTGGCAAAACAACAACCTTCTTAATGATACTCGGTATTCACAAGCCCGAGACCGGTAAAATTTTGCTCAACGATAAGGATATAACAAAGGAGCCGGTTTACATCCGGGCCCGGTTGGGGATCAGTTTCCTGCCCCAGGAACCGTCCATATTTAAGGGTTTGACTGTGAAAGAAAACATTGAAGCCATCATGGATATGCACCCGGATAAGCGTTCCTTAGATATCTGCAAAATTTTAGAAGAAATGGGGCTTACCGAATTGGGAAACAGGAAAGCCTTCTTGTTGTCCGGTGGGGAGAGGCGCAGGCTTGAGATCGCCCGTTCCTTAGTTTTATCCCCGGACTTTTTACTCCTCGATGAACCCTTTGCCGGAATCGATCCCATACAAATCAAAGAGATACAAAAATTGATTAAAACCTTTAAGGTGAAGGGACTGGGGGTCATTATTACGGACCACAATGTCAGGGAGATTTTAAAAATCACGGACCGTTCCTATATCATCAATAAAGGTGAAGTCATTTTCCAGGGAGATTCGGAAAAACTGATAACCAATGAAAGAGTTAAGAATGAGTATTTGGGAAAGGAATTCAGGTGGAATTAGATGGCAATAAGATTAACTTTAAAACCCACGCAGCAATTAACAATCAACCCGGTCATTCATGTATTTATCGGGATTCTGCCTTTAAATCGAGTCGAGTTTGTGGACCGGATCAAAAATGAAGTCGAATCCAATCCCATGCTGGACATCGAAACCTCTGCTGCGGATTCTTCTAAGAAAGAAAATGACGTAAGCGATATCGAGAAACGGTTGGAGAGGGCGGATTCTTCTTTCCTGAATGAATACAGGGAAGAAAGTTTTCTGAAAAGCGGTAGAGACCGGTTAGATAAAAACAGGGCCATAGAGCTTTTTACGGCTTCGACGGTATCGCTTTCGGACTACCTGATGGAACAGGCCATGACGCAATTCAATGAGAAAGAGCTGGAAATTGCCAAACAAATCATCTACAACCTTAACCAGGACGGTTACTTAGATATCGAAATCGAATCCACCGCTTCCTCGCTGGATACGACTCCTGCCGAGATCGAAAGAATACGCAATATTATCAAAAACTTTGAGCCCCGGGGAGTGGGGGCCAGGTCCTTGAAGGAGTGTCTGCTGTCCCAGGTAGATGATACACCCGCGAATAAAATGTTAATACGTCTTATCGAAAATCACTTAGAGGATTTATCAAAGTCGAAATATAGCGATATTATGAAAAAGCTCAATATACAAAAGGGGGAATTAACTAAATTAATAAACGATTTGAAAAGGTTGGATCCGAAGCCGGGAGCTGACTTTGAAAAAGAAAATATAGATTATGCGGAAGTCGACCTGCTGCTTGTTAAGGAGAATAATAATTATGAAGTTAAATTCATAGAAGACGGTATTCCCAAGATGGTGTTGTCCTCATATTACGAACAGATGATGAATCAATCCCCCAATAAGACAGCCAGGTCATATCTAAAAGATAAATTTCGAAATGCCCAGCTCTTCATCGAAGGTATCAACTTGCGAAAATCGATGATTGTGAAAATCGCCGAAGTGTTGGTAAAAAAACAAAAGGACTTTTTAGACTTTGGCGAAAAATGGAAAAAACCCTTAACCATGAAGGAGGTTGCGCAGGAGTTAAACTATAACGAATCAACCATATCCAGGGCGGTAAATAATAAATTCATAGCTTCCGAAAAGGGACTTGTCAGCTTAAAAAGTTTTTTCTCCTACGGCATCAAAGGAGAATTCGGTTTTAAACATTCAGTGGAAACAATCCGGGATAAAATCAAAAAAATCATAGAAGAAGAACCGAAAGATAAGCCCCTTTCAGACCAGGATATTGTCGCAAAATTATCGGAGTTGGGAATCAAGATTTCCCGGCGAACCATACGAAATTACCGGGATGAAATGAATCTTCCCAATTCATCTAAGAGAAAAGAAGAATATAAACTAAACGAAGGTTAGTGCAAATTAAACGAAATAGAAATTTCAAATTTTAGTTTAAAAGGAGTGAAAAAATGAGTGTTAAATTTACTTCAAAAAATGTTAAATTCACCGGGGCGTTGAAAGCCTTTACGGAAAAACAACTCAGAAGCATCGAACGAATCAGTGGTGATATTATAGATGCTGAAGTAATCGTCAACGAAGAAAAATTGGATTTCAGGGTAGAGCTTACCTTAAAAACGAAGTTACATTCCTATTTTATCGAAGACCGGGACCCGATTCTGAAACAGGCCCTGCGGGCCACACTGAACACCTTGAAATCCCAGGTAAAAAAGAACAAAGAAAAATTGAAGAAAGAAAAAAAGAGGAAAAATAAAAGCGGCGTTTTTAAAAGATTCGTCCCTGCCGGGAGCGTACCTCTTGACACAATTAAGTTAAAAGAAGAGACTCCTGCCAACCGGCTTATGGTTTCGGATAATTTCTCCAGGAAGCCCCTCTCGGTGGAGGAGGCGCTGTTTTTTCTGAAAGAAAGCGGTGAAAACGCCTACATGTTCATGAATGCGGAAACCAATAAAATAGCTGTGGTATTTTATAATAAAAATAAAAGTGCCTCGATTATTGAAGCAAACATACAAATATGAAACTCTACAATAACTTATATCCGGAACTTATCAATGTGAATTGCACCGAATCAAGCACAGAGGAGCTATTGAGTGGATTGGTGCGCGGTCTGAAATCAAAGAATCGAATTTCCGATGAAAAGTTTGTCTATAACAAATTGATCGAAAGAGAGAAATTGGGATCTACCTCTATTGGAAACCATTCAGCAGTGCCTCACACAAAACTGAAAGAGATAAAAAAACCGGTTATAGCTATCGGTGTTTCGAAAAAAGGGCTCATATATCATGAAACCGATGACCAGTTGGTTCACCTGATCATTTTAATCCTCTCTCCGAACAATTCTCCCGTCATCCATCTGCAGATTCTTGCGGCAGCCGCTTCGTTGATTAAAAAGTCAAAAGATCTAATACCGGAAATTCTAACTGTGGAAACCGCAACGGACTTAATGGATATTATAAATAAATATGAGAATTTAGATGATTAAAGATAAGAAAGGCATAGAGATTAAAGAGCTTATTGAAGAAAGTGAACTTGAGATAAGCCGTATATATAACAAAAAATATACTGCTAATCGAATCCTGGAAGCAGGCGCTCAAAAACCCGGCCTTTCCTTATCCGGATATTCTAAATACCTGAATAAAAACCAGGTGCAAATTTTCGGGAAAACCGAGATTGGGTACTTGATGGGATTGTCGGCGAGTGAACGGGAAAAATGTTTGAAAACATTCCTATCATTGAAAATTCCCGGTATTATTATTTCCGAAAACCAGCAGATCGATGATTCTATCGTAACCACGGCACAACGGTATAGGACCCCCATCTTAATTTCCGCTCTCCGGTCTTCTCTCCTGAATTCACGGATTATCTCCTTCCTCTACCGGGATTTTTCAAAAAAAATAAAAATCAACGGTGTTCTCATGGACATCATGGGATTGGGGATATTAATTACGGGAGAATCCGGTATCGGCAAGAGCGAAACGGCGTTAGAACTTATCAACAAAGGACATCAATTGATATCCGATGACCTGGTAGAGTTTTACTTAAATTCAAACGACGAACCGGTCGGCCGTTCGTTAGACCGGATAAAACAATGGCTGGAAGTTCGCGGCCTCGGCATCATCAATATCGTTGATCTCTTCGGAGTCGGAGCCATATTAGAGGAAAAAAAACTCGACCTGGTCATCAACTTAGAAAGCTGGAATCCTAAAAAAAAATACGAACGCTTAGGTGAAGGGAAGTTGTATTTCAGTATTCTCGGGAAAGATATCCCCATGTTTAAGCTCCCTGTCGCCTTAGGCAG
>JAGLQA010000124.1 GCA_023137075.1 Candidatus Aminicenantota bacterium | reverse complement strand
TCTTTTATTGAGAGAATGTACGGCAAGGGGAAGGAGAAAAAATGATAAAGGGATTAATTATCACTCACGGCAGTCTTGGTAAAGAGCTGATCCAGGTTGCAGAAACCATACTTGAAAAAAAAACCGATGTGGAATATATCTGCCTTGACTGGACCGAAGACGGGAGTAAAATGTTAAACAAGGTCGAGACTTACCTGAAGAAAAATGAAGGAAGCCATGTGCTTATTTTCACCGATATGTTTGGCGGCACTCCCACGAATATCAGCTATAAATTTAACAGGAAAAATGTTGAAGTCATAACCGGTATCAATCTTTCCGGTTTGTTAAAGTTTCTGACACACAGGAGAAATAGCGCTAATTTCAAAGAGATTGTCAGGCTTACCAAACAGGGAGCCATCGATGATATTAATATAATAAGTGAATATTTAGGAGAAAAGAAATCATGATAAAAGAGACAATTACCATAATTAACAAATTGGGACTTCACGCCAGGGCCGCTGCCAAATTATCTCACTTAGCCAACACCTTCAATTCGGATGTCTTTTTAATTTACAACGAAGACCGGATCAACGCCAAAAGCCTGTTGGGCATTCTGACATTAGCAGCTTCCGTGAGACAACCTATTACAATCGAAACGAAGGGGAAAGATGAAAAAGAGGCCCTTGGGGAAATTGTCGGTCTATTTAACCGTAAATTTGATGAAGAAAATTGAATGAAAATATTAAAGGGAAAACCGGTCTCTCCCGGGATCGCTACCGGGAAGGCATTGATTTTTAATTCAAAGAGAGAAGCAATATTAAAAGAGAAGATAGATGAAGAGGCAATTGAGACCGAGATCGACAGGTTTAATAACTCGGTAAAAAAAACCCGGGCTCAGTTGAAAAAAATTTTTAACAATTTAAAGAAGGTAATGGGAAAAGAGCCGGCCCTAATCATCGACACCCAGTATCAGCTGCTGGAAGACGGTAACCTGACACAAGATATAAAAGAGTTTATTATTTCCAATTCGGTGAAGGCTGAATGGGCCATCAAGCAGATCGAAAAAAAATATCTCGACTTTTTTAATGAAATCCCCGATCTTTCGTTTAGAGAAAGGGGTAATGATATTTCGGATGTATTGGTACGAGTCATAAATAACCTGAAAAGTACAAAAGGAAGTGTCGAAGCAGGTATGGAAAATGTTATTCTTGTAGCAGATGAGCTGCCGCCGTCAATCGCGGCGAACCTCATGTCCGCGGGTAAATTGTTAGGGTTGGTATTAGACTACGGCGGCGAAACGTCTCATACGATCATTCTTGCCCGGACCCTTGAGATTCCGGCTGTCTTAGACACCCGCAATGCAACCGAGTTAATAAGCAGCGATGATTTATTAGTGGTTGACGGTTTAAGTGGGGAGATAATGATCAATCCCCCCAGGTCTTCGATTTCGAAAATTGCGATAAAAAAAGAGAAATATCAATTATACAAGGATAGGTTGAAGCAGGTTATCAAATTGCCCGATAAGACAAAAGACAACCATTCCTTTACCCTATTAGGTAATATCGAATTACCCTTTGAGAGCGAATTGATACAGTCTTACGGCGCGAAAGGCCTTGGATTATTCCGCACCGAGTTCTTGTTCATGGATCAGGAGGTGGCTTCATCCTGCGAGCGTCAGTATTTAATATATAAAAACATTGCCCGGAATATTTACCCCGGGCCGGTAGTTATTCGCACCTATGATATCGGGCGGGACAAAACCTACAACTATTTTAAGGCTGAGAAAGAGTCGAATCCCGCGTTAGGCAGCATGGCAGTCCGGCTGCTGCTGCAGGAAAAAAAACTCTTTAAGACCCAGATAAAAGCCATATTGCGGGCAAATGAAAACGGGAATATAAAAATGTTATTTCCCATGATAACGGAATTAGAAGAAATTCATACCATAAAAAAATTAATTAAAGAGACAAAAGAAGAACTATTGGAGGAAAAAAAATACCCCGGTAAAGAGGTGGAAGTGGGTATTATGATCGAAATCCCCGGGGCAGTTAAGTTAATTAAATACCTGGGCGATGAGATCGATTTTTTCTCTATCGGAACGAATGACCTCGTGCAATACCTCCTCGCTGTGGACCGGAATAACAGCTCCGTATCCTACCTGTACAGTCCCTACCACCCGGCAGTAATCGAGATTTTAATCGAGATCATTACGGAGACAACAAAGATCGGCAAAGAGGTCACCATATGCGGAGAGATTGCCGGGAGAGCATTCACCTCGCTGATGCTCTTAGGTATGGGATACCGGAATTTTTCGATGAACCCGCCGTCGATCATTGAAACCAAACGAATCTTTACCCGCATCCATTACGTCTACCTGAAAAAAATAGTTAAACAATTAAGCCGGCTGGCTTCACGGACAGAAATTGAAGAATATTTGATCGAATCGATGCTGAAGAAATATCCCGATCTCTTCATAAAGCAGCCGGATTTTTAAAAGACCCCCGGAATTTTCAACTAAATTTCTAAAAATAATGTGGAAAACTAATGCTAAAAATCAGTTAAGCCTCAATAGATATAAAGATTCTTACTTTGCACATTTCTTGCGAACGCAAAACGCCTATATATAATTGATTTTCTCCCGACCCCCATCACATCACAAAAGCAGTTTCTCAGGTTGACAAACAGGTGTATAATATGAGAAAATGCTTATTCCTTTACCAGGAGGCAATATGAAACGATCATTTTTTATCCTATGTGTTTTTATTCTAACCGGATTCCTCACACCCCATCCTTTATTTCCAACCGATCCGGCTCCCCTAAGTTTAACAACGGCCGAAGCATCGAATTTCACCCGCACAACCCTTTATAAAGAGGTGATAGAGTTTTTATTCATCATGCAGAAAAAATCGAACCGGATAAAAATCTTAGAACTCGCCACATCCACGGAGGGTAGGATGATTCCCATGGTTGTGATTAGCGAACCGGGTATTAAGAGTGCTAGTGAATGCCGGCTGAGTCAAAAACCGGTGGTATTAATCAATGCCAACATCCACGCCGGGGAGGTCGAAGGCAAAGAAGCAGCGTTGATGTTGATCCGGGAATTTGCCAACCATAAATGCGACAACCTGCTTAAAAACCAGGTCGTACTCATTATCCCCATATTCAATCCCGACGGCAACGAAAAATTGGGAAAAAACCGCCGGGACAACGGCCCCGAACAGGCCGGTACAAGGGCCAATGGTCAGAATCTCGACTTAAACCGGGACTTTCTAAAAATGGAATCCCCTGAGGTGAAAGCCCTGATAAAATGTTTTAACGAATGGGACCCGGTTCTATTTGTCGATTTACACACCACCAACGGCTCCTATCACAGGGAACCGGTCACCTACATGACCCTGAATAATCCCAATACGGCCGCACCCCTGAGAGATTACATGTGGAACAAATTTTTCCCCGCAACCTCCGAAATCTTAAAAAAGAAGTACGGGTACGACAGCTTACCCTATGGAAATTTCGTGGACCGGGCACAGCCGGAAAAAGGCTGGCGAAATCATGCCTTTGAAGCCCGCTACAGCACCAATTATGCCGGGCTGAGAAATATGTTTACTATTCTGGATGAAAACTATTCGCATGCCGATTTTAAAACCCGGGTATTGGCCTGCTTCGGGTTTATCAAATCGATCCTGGAATATACGGACCGGAACATTATAGAGATGCGGGAAATGCTGCAGGAAGTGAACCGGGATACCACCGGTAACTTTCACCGCGAAAAATTTACCCTTGCCTACAAAAATGAACAACTTTCCCGGATCACGATAAAAAGTTATGAGTTCAAAAAAAAGAAGATAAAACCCGAAGACCGTAAAAAATACCCGCCCTGGTATGGCGATTACTTAGTAACACCAACAAAAAAGCATAGAGATTACACCGTGCCCTATTTTACTAAAGCGGTACCCACCCGTGAGATAGAGCTCCCCACGGCATATATTTTAACTCCTCACCATGACGAAATTGTTCAAAAGTTGAAAGATCACGGTATAACCGTAGAAAAAATACGTAAGGCGGCAACGGCCAGGGTGGAGAAATTTGTTATCGAAGAACTCAAGCTGGCAAATAGAATGTACCAGGGACATGTTTTCGTAACCCTTAAAGGCAGTTATGTGGAAGAAGACATAACCCTGGCGAAGGACGCCTATTATATCTCCATGGAGCAGCCCTTAGCCAGGTTAATCGCCATCCTGCTGGAACCTGAGTGCAGCGACAGTTTTGCAGCCTGGGGATTTTTCAACCGGGAATTGGCCCGGCAGTGGAGCAGCCGGTTTGGAGACTACCCGGTATACCGGCTCCACAAACCCATCCCCTTAGAACTCTACCAGGATTAGCGACCGGTTATTGGTTAACCCCACCATGGGGTACTGCTTTTACGTTTAAGTAAAGAGGGGGGGGAATCATATCTTATGTAAAAAAGGATGTTCGCAGAGTTTGATCTAAACGAAAGGAGAAAACATGAATAATAAGAAAAAGCTCGGATTCTTAATCCTAATAATATGCCTGTCCACGATTGTGGTTTTGGCCCAGAATTACGATTACCATAAAGAGGAAGGGCCTGCCATAAGCTGGAACGGGACACAAATGTTCGATGCGCGAATGTTGGGCGCAGGGGGCGCATCCTTTATGGCTTCGGAATTCTTTCGCGGGGCAGTTAACCCGGCGCTGCTCCCGAAGGAAGGTAAATTCAACGCAGGAATCTCCCTCGACTATATGTCCCATGAGGCTTTCCAATACTGGGGCGTCAACCAGGGTGTGACCTTTAAACCCTCCGGCCTATCCGGCCGGCATGCCGGCCTGAGCGGATTGGCACTGTCCTTTTCTTTGAAAAATATCCGCCTATCTGCCGGCTGGTATCTACCTTCCCTATTATCTCTGCCGGATTTTAATTTTGAGCAAACATATTGGGCCTATACGGGCAAATTTTCAGGCAGGGAAGATACCTTCTTCGCCGCGGCCGCTGTTTCATGGGGTAGTAAACTTGATATTGGGATCAAAATCGACTATATCCACGGCAAACGGAACCTGGAGGTCAACGAGTACTTCAAATACTATAGAAGAAACGGTTACCCGGTAGATTCCCATTTATTAATCCACCACAGCGAGAGCCACAAACTGACCTGTATCGTACCGACTGTGGGCGCCACATTTAAACTTTCCTCCACCTGGACCCTGGGAGCGGCGCTAGTTTACCCCTTCAAAGGCAATGCCGAACGAACCTTGAATAGGGTGTTCGATAACCAATTCGAGCCACCGATCTCCGATACCCTGACCAGTACGGACCGGTTTTACCGCCCACCCAGGATACAGGTGGGCACTCTTTACACCTTGAATCCCCGGAGTACTGAATCTAAAACAAAGATATCAATTGCCTTCGAATCCGCCTATGTGCTCTGGTCCGGTTACGAGTACATCTTTTTTTCCGAGGAAACACCGCGGGATATGCGAAATTGCCTGGTACTGGCAGCAGGCGCGGAATACGGTATATACGGTAGAGTAAAGGATTTCATCATAAGAGCAGGTTACCGCTTCGATCCCCAACCGGTGAGAGACCCGAAATTCACACTACATACCCTAACATTCGGATGCGGCTTTCGGTACGGTAATTTAACTACGGATATCGGTTTTGCCTATTATATCGGACCTTCCGATATGTTAAGGCAGCGCCACTATATAATAAACGGCACAATAGGCATTCATTTATAAATAAACCTTACCTTTCAGGAGGATCATTATGTTAAAAAAAATAATATATGTTGTTTTTACTCTGCTGGTCATAACGTCTTTTCTGTTCCCGGTGGAAGAGCTTTCCTTCATGCCGGAAAAGAGCGTCATCAGCATGGATATCCGGGACTACCGGGACTTTCTTAAGAATAACCCCCCTTTAGATAGACTCTATTGTTCGGGTGAGACCTGTTTCTTTCTCGTGAAGGACAATAAGCTCCCGGAAATCGCAGGTTCCGGGTTCCCCTTTCAAAAGCAAAACCTGCGGGCACCCACTGCGAGCAGTCCGCAGGATTCGGTCAATGGCGATTATCACTCTTATTTAGAGACCGAAAGTGAGCTCTACGACCTTGAAGCACAATACCCGGACCTGGCCCGGGTCTCTTCCATCGGTCAATCCGTCGAAGGGCGGGAACTTTACCTGGTTAAAATCAGCGATAATGTAACTCAAAACGAAAATGAACCCAAGATATTCATCGTGGGCTGCCATCATGCCAGGGAGTGGATTTCGGTAGAAATGCCGCTGCTTTTTGCCCGCTACCTGTTGGAACAATACTCCAACAATTCCCAGGTTAAACGGGCGGTAGAAGGATTGCAGATATACGTGCTGCCCATCCTCAATCCTGATGGGCTGGAGTTCTCGATTCGTTACTACCGCATGTGGCGCAAAAACCGCCAATACAACGGTGATTTTAGCTGGGGAGTCGATCTGAACCGCAACTACGGTTATAAATGGGGCTATGACGATATGGGTTCCAGTGCAATTCCCTACAACGAAACCTACCGCGGACCGGGCCCCTTCTCCGAACCGGAATCCCTGGCCGTAAAAACATTCCTGCTGGAGAATCCACCGGTCGGATCGATCAGTTTTCACAACTTTTCCCAGATGATTCTCTACCCCTGGGGATATACCGAAACCTTAACCCCCGACGATGTCGAAATGAGAAAAATCGCTAAGAAGATGAGCGAGTTAATCTTCGCGGTAAACGGCCGCAGCTATTCCTATGGCCCGGGTGCGTCCACCATATATCCCACCAACGGGGATTCGGACGATTGGTTTTACGCTGCTTGCGGCACCTTTGCCTATACCATCGAACTGCCGCCTCTCAGTTTCTTCAACGGTGGTTTCATCACTGCCCAGGAGGAGATTGACCGGACTTTCGCGGAAAACCTGCCGGCCCTGCTCTACTTTGTCAACTATTTCGTTACCGGGGAAGGAGGAGACACAATCCAAAAAACCGGGCCGGTAAAATCTCACCCCATACCCGGCCGCAGCAAGAAGTAAACTTAATTCTTGATATCGACGCCCCCGAAGATTGCCGTGGCATTAATGACCACCCGTTGACCTTCGCGCTGCTCGCGGTTCTTGCATTTGTTATCGGCACCGCCGAATATACCGGTGGTATGGGTTTCAACCGCCCAGGACTCGGGTATGCGCAGCTCCACACCGCCAAAGATGGCCGTGATATCTATCACCGCCCCGTCTTTATCCAACTCGGCGGATCGTAAATCTATTTCTCCACCGCCGAAGATGGCCGTAATGGTGCCTCCTTTAAAGGATTTACCGGTAATATTCTTTTCGAATCCCCAGAAAATAGCTGTCTCATCGAAGCGATCTTCATCAGAGGCTCCCCTGACCGGCTTCCCCTCTCTTCGAAACAGGAGCGAGATACCGATAATAACCAGGATAATGGGCCAGAATTTCCAGATATCGCTCCACTCAAAAACGTCGTGGGTGGTCAAAAGGAAGACAACTCCCAGGGCGATCAATATCCAGGCAGAGGGATTGTTCGCGCTGCGCATGCTTAAAAGATTGATCAACCCGACAGCAACCAGGATAAGCGGCCACCAGGTGCCGAAACTAAAATCGATGATGTCAAGATTGCTCAATACCCAGACAACACCGAGGAGTACCAGGATGATGCCCACAAATGAAATACCATGATGTTCCTTTTTTTTGTGATTCACATTACCTCCTGTAATTAACCTATAATAATACCATCCCGGTTCCGACAATACAAGAAAGGAGAAAATTTTGAACCCCTACCCCTCCGTGTCCATCCGCGTAAATCCGTGGCAAAAATAATTCGTAATAATTTTAGAACTTTTCATCCTATAATTAGAATTGCTATAAATCGCTTGACTTCTTTCTCCTATTATGAAATAATGGAAAATGAGATAAGTTGGAAAATCTCAGGAGAAAAAAATGGAAAAAAGAATTACAGTAACCCAGAACGTGTCGTATTCTCTGGAAATTTTGGAAAAGGCGGTAAAAGGGCTGCCTGAGGGAGAAACAAAAGAAAAAGCAAAGGGTGCGATTAACTACCTTTTAAAGGCCGCGGCAGGCGAAAAACAACCCAACCGGGGCCAGGAGTGTATTAAGCCGCTCCGGGTATGGCCTTGAGAAATTTTTTTTTGATTAACAGCATCTAATTCATTGATCCTGAGTATTATCAGGGAATTGTAAATTATTAGAAGAAGTCTGTCCGTGTATAACGTTTCTTCTAAAAGGAATATCTATAAATGAAAATAATCTCGCTAATTTTAATATTAACGGAGGATTGCAATTTTAGGTGCAAATACTGCTATCAAACCAGGGATAATCGTTATATGAACTGGGAAACCGCGAAACAAACCCTGGATTTTCTCTCACCGGCAATGAAAAAAAACACCGGGATTACATTCTCCGGAGGCGAACCTTTCCTGGCTTTTCCCTTAATGAAGAAAGTGGTTTCTTATCTAAAATCAAAAAACAGGGCGCCGGCAAAATCCAAAAAATTTTCCGTATCAACAAACGGAAGTTTCCTCGATAACGAGGCGTTAGATTTTTTAGATCAAAACCGCTTCAGGGTAGAATTG
The DNA here is from genome assembly GCA_023137075.1 of Candidatus Aminicenantota bacterium. Taxonomy (GTDB): domain Bacteria; phylum Acidobacteriota; class Aminicenantia; order UBA2199; family UBA2199; genus JAGLQA01. The sequence continues at coordinate 6,541 of JAGLQA010000124.1, read as the reverse complement.
AGTTTTGACGGCCGGTCACAAAACCGGGCTCGGCGAAAAAACAGCTTTGCGAAAACGGTGGCGGTGATCAAAAAAATAGTGGAACGCAAACATATTTCTTTCGGAACCAATAGTACCTTTACCCCGGCAGCGGTGACGACAATATGTAAATCGATAGAATGCATAATTAGTTTGGGAGTGCGGAAAATCTCCGTTTCCTTAGACCTTACCAGGAGGTGGAACCGGCCATCCTTAACAAAATTAGCCGGGGAGATGTCCGGGCTTAGAGAACTGACGCTTCAACATTATCGCAAAACCGGCGCCATACCGGTAACGCTATTTAGAGCGGAAAAAGAGAAGGGCATATGGCAGTGCCCGGCCGGTTCCAATCACCTGACCGTTACGCCTTCCGGGGAAATATGGGGCTGCCCCACCTTTTACGAGTACTTCAAAGGCAAAGCGGCGACTCCCGCCTACCGGGAATTCTATTTCGGCAAATCGACGGGATTTACGGAGGATTTTGAAAAAATGTATCGCAAAATTTCATCCCATTACCGCCGGTTCAGGATGGACAACTATTACACGACAGATTCCCGCTGCTTTTTATGTCCCCTGGTTGAAAAATGCGGTGTGTGTCCCGTACTCAGGAAACCTTCGAATCATCCCCTCCTCTATGTTCCCCCTTACATATGCGAAATCAACAAAATACTAATCGATGAAATGGAAAACTTCGCGAGGGAGTTAAAAACCGGTCAACCTTTTATTTCCTTTAGCTGTTGACGGGCATCCTGTTTCTCTTTTTCCCGGACGCCCGGGTCCGAATTCCGCCACAACCGGAGAAATGTTTCGTACTTTTCCAGCGCCTTGCCCTTCCAGCCTCGTTCCTGGTAGATTTTCCCTAAAAAATAAAAACTTTTTGCATAAAGATCCCCGAAATAGTACCGGCCAAAGGTCAACCGGGTTATCCTATCAAAATGGCTGCCGGCTTTTTCCATATCTCCGGCTTTATAGTAAGCGGCTGCCAGTTCATACCGGAATAGTGCCTGTTGATTAACATAGTAGTCGTCTCTTGTCTCGAAGGGTAAATATGAGGCTGCCTTTTCAAAGTGTATAATTGCCTGCTCCACATTCTTATTTTTTTCTTCGATTTTACCCTTAACATAATAATAGTACTTTATATCATTCTTAAAAACACTGTTGTCAAGGTAATTTTTTAATTCGTCAAGAGCTGCCTGTAATTCGTTGGACTGACCCGAGTTTAAATAAACCAGGCATTTATAAAAGGCTTTCATCTTGTATTGATGCGGCCGTAACTTCTTTTCACCTCCATCAGTGTACTTTTTAATTTCTACCAGCGCCTTTTGTGGTCTGCCTAATCTCAGGTAGAGATGCACCAACTCGAAGGCCAGCATTATTTTATGATCAGCTTCTTCTGCCAGGTTAATCGCTTTGTTCAGCAATTCGATAGATTTCTCGAATTTCCCCTCTACTAAAAAAAGCTTCTTCAAATTCCGGATACCTTCAAAAGAAGATTGAGCATCTTTACCTATTATCATTTCGCGAAATTCCCTTTCCGCTTCTTTTAATTCGTCCCTGAAAAAATGTATTTCCCCTTGCCTGAATCGACTATCACCATTTATCTTCGCGATGTCTTCACGTATAACCGCGGCCCGTTCAATATTATCCTCGATGAGATAAGAATCGTACTTAAAACACAGCAGGCGCGTTTTTTTGAAAAAAACCTTATGATAGTTGTCTATGACTTCTCTCGCTTTTGCAAGCATTCCCTTTTTCATATATGCGCGTGCCAGGAAACCATAGATCTGGAAATCCGGGTTCGTCTCTTTGTTCACTCTTTTAAAAAAACCGATTGCCCTGTCCCATTCTTCAACATTAAGAAAAATGGTTCCCATTTGAAAATTAGCCTCATAATCATCGGGATATATTTTCAATATTTTTTCAAATGAAGCGACCGCCTTATCATAGGTTTTTTCATCCTCAATGTAATAATAACCTTCGATTAACAATCTCTCCTTTTCCGGCAATTTACTGCTGTGTTCAAGGGCTAATCGGAAAAACTCCCGTCTTTTTTTTATGTCGGGAAGAAACGCGTAAGCCCAGGCAATGTCTTTATAAGCCAGGGCAAAACCGGGGTCTTTTTTTATTGCCTGCCGGAAAAAATCGATACTCTCTTCATACTCCTCTTCGTTAAAGCTCACTTTCCCTTTCACATACAAAGCGAAAGCTTCTTTAGAAGTAGAGGCAAAGGTTTCGACAGCTTTATCTGTTTCGCTGTCTAAGTAAAGTTCGCTTCTTGAAAAGTTGAATTTTTTCTTGATTTTCAGGGTCAGCCTGTCGACAGCGGAAAATAGTACATCTTCCTCGGTATCCACACTGGTGGAAGCCGTTTCATGCTGCCGGCGCGAATCCCAGATAGTGACCGTAATCCGCAATTTTTCCCCTGCCTTGATAAACGATCCTTTTATGATGAAGTTAACGTTTCCCAGGGCAATTATTTTATTATACACCTCGGTGGAATAGAGGCCGCCGTCACGAACGTTGATTTCTTTTAAAATATCATGTAGACGGTTTTCCGGCAGAACCCTGAGAAATTTTGATTGAGACAGGTCTGTCTGCAGTAAGAATGAGATAGAATCCCCCAGGTGATTGAGATCCTTGTCTTTTGAACGATTATGAAAGGGCAAAATAATTAGAGATCGTTGTTTTGCCGGATCAGCAAGAGAATCTTTTTCTTTTACATTTTCTACCAACCTGTATATGCCGTATAAAGTCAATAACATCAATAATGACGCAGTCACCTTTTTGAACATTCGCAGCTTTCGGAACCGGGAGATGATAGAACCGGGTAAAAATGTCCCGGCCTCGATATCCGAAAGGATTTCTTCAATCTGCCGGTACCGGTACTCTTTTCTTTTTTCAAGACACTTATAAATGATTTTTTTCCATAAACCGGGAACTTTCAAATTTGCAGTCTTCGGGAAAACAGGTTTTTCCTTTAAATGCTTCTGGAAATAACCGATATCGGAATCGGCCACAAAGGGCTGCCGGCCGGTTATCATCTCATACATAATTATCCCTAAGGTGTAGATATCCGACCGGTAGTCGACCTTCTCTCCCATCCACTGTTCAGGGGCAATATACTGCGGGGTACCGACTACAGAGCCAAACTGGTCGATACTTGAAGCCCCGGTAGATATGGCCAGGCCGAAATCCGTAATATAGACATTATCATTTTTATCGATCATGATATTATGCGGTTTCAGGTCCCGGTGAACGATACCCTTCTTATGGGCAGCACTAAGCCCCATGCATATATTTTTCGTTATCTTTTTTACTTTCTCAATGGGCAAGGGCCCCGACTGTTCGATCAATTCTTTCAGGCTCTTGCCCTCGATGTACTGCATAGAGATAAACTTGACGCCCTTCAACTCTCCGAAATCGTAAATCCGCACCACGTTCTCGTGGGCAATCTCCCGGGCCAGCAGTATCTCCGTTTTAAAGCGGTGTATCATGCGACTGTCTGCCAGGAATTCGGGCCGTATCATCTTCAGCGCCACAACCGTATTTAATACTGTGTCCTCAGCCTTGTAAACACGCCCCATCCCACCCCTGCCAAGTTCTTCGATTATTTTATACCGCCCACCGAATCGTTCACCGGGAGCAAAGAAGAATGAGACGTCTTCGCCGAAATCTTTGGTGGCATCCGCCGGAAGACCTCTCACTTTGGTCGATAAACTGGCCCCGCATTTATGGCAGTAAAGACTATCGGCCGAGGTTTCGGCATTACATTCCGGGCATCTCATTTTTCCGGTAGGGCAATAGAATTTTTTCGGTCAAACTTAAAATTAATGCTGAAAAGTACCATAGTCATATTTTATTTGAAAAAACGAACTATTTCAATAGTGTAGAAAATTTTTTTTATAATACTTGCAAACCCATCTTGCCGTTTTGACTCGCTGAGACGAATCCTGTACTCACCCGGCCCTTTTTTTAATCCTTTTCTATCAAATTGCTGATGGAAGATGTGCCGCGGATCCTTCGTACTTCTTCGGGGAGGGTGACAGCAGATTCCGCATAACCGTCAGCGCCGAAATTATCGGCAATGGTTTGGTCCAGTACGGCACCGCCCACGATGACGGCAACTTCGGGCAGTTCCCGCTTGCACCTGACAACGGTTTCCCGCATATGTTCAAGAGGGGTGGACATCATTGTCGATAATGCCAGTATCGCGGCCCGGCTTTCTTTTACCTTTTCAAGGAAACGGTCGGCCGAAACATCTTTGCCTAAGTCTATAACATGGTAGCCGTAGGCTTGCAAAACACCGGTCACGATATTTTTACCCAGGTCATGAACATCTCCCTCGACTACACCGATAACGATAGTGACCGGTTTGCCGGAGCTTTTTTTCGGCGATTTCAACAGCTTGAGTTTGTTCAATCCCCGCCTCAGCACATCTACAGACAGTAAAAATTCGGGAATCGAAACACTGTGATCCCGGAGCCGCAGCCGAACCGCGTCCAATCCTTTTGTCATGGCTGCCAACAGGGCATCTTGCGACAGGCCGGTAGATTTTGCCTCTTTAAAGACCTGATCCAGGCCGGTTGCATCTTTGTTAACGATCGTTTCGGCGGCAATTTTTAAAAATTCTTTTTCCGACATTTCCCTATCCTATGAATTTTGTTGCGCCGCTTTTACCATGGCCAGGGCATTGGTAAGGGGGATATTGGGCGGATATTCGCAGCCTGGCGCCAGGATGAAACCGCCGCCTTTGCCAAAAACATCGATTTGCCTGCGGCATTCGTCCATGACCTGCCGGGGCGTGCCGTGGACCAACAGCGGCGTTTGCACATAACCCACCAAAGTAACCCGGCTGCCGTACTTTTCCTTCAATTCTTGTTCCGTTTTACAGTCATCGGGAAGGTGGGCAAAACTGATGGCATCGGGTTCCATAAATTTAATTTGCGAATCGAAATAGATCCCATGCCCGCAATTGTGAATGGCTGTCACCCGTTTATTGCGTTTGATCAGGTTACAGATTTCCCGCGCAAAGGGACCTTCTATCTCCTCCCACAATTTCTTGGACAGCCCGTTCCAGGAGGCATAAAGCGTATCGATGGTCACGGCGGGTACGCCGGTGTCACATTGGGCCTGTACATATTCGAGCAGGGTTTCGGTAATGGTTTCGCAGGCCCGAATCACATCTTTTTTATAGTTGAGACAATCCTTGAAAAGGCGTTCGGCACCCCGCATCATGCTCAACACACCCAGGGGGCCGAAAACAAAACCGGTTACCATTGAACGAAACCCGATTCTGTCGACGATGAGACCGCACATTCGGACAAATTCTTTCATCCGTTTCGATTCGGACAGGCGAACCGGTTCAAACCGCCGGTAGTCGGCAATCTCCTTAATCACCGGGTTGGTATGGTCCGGGTAGGCGGTGGAATTCTCCGGAAAAATCATGTCCTGACCGAAGTCGGCTGCCTCGATGGACAGGTCCAACATCAGTATCACAATATCTCCGCCAAGGAACTCATAGGATGATAAAAAAACCTCGGCGGCTTTTTCCGCATCCTGGGAGAACTCAGGGAAAGAGATACCATTAATGTTCCTGCCGGCAGCGCCTACCAGTGGAGTGACCGGTATTCGGTCCGGTTCTTTGTGCATAAAGGTGGTCAGCACTCTTTCAACAGCCGATAAGCGGGTGAATTTGCCCCTGACTTGCGCAAAAGTGGCCAGGGTTTTTAATAGCGGGCGGGGGACCTCTCTTAAGGGAGGCAGCTTGCCGGCGCGAAGACTCTTAACGATTTTTCCTAAAGCCATGGTAGAATCCTAAACAAATAATTTGATTTCCCCGGTTTTCGGGTGAAGCGGAGTTCAATTACAGCTTTTCCTGCTTCTGCATATTTACCATATCTTTAAGTATGGCCAGGGTCTCATTTAAATGCATGTCCTTGCGGATACCATCGAGCCACTCTTTCTGCCTCTCTGCTTTCTCTTTTGCCAATCGTCCCGGTAAATCCTTTGCTATTTCATCGGTGGGAGTTACTTTAAGGGGAAAGTATTCATCCCGGTATTTCTTCAGCTTTTCTGACTCTTTGCGCCTCTCATCGTCCCGTTTCATAACCTCCTGCAGTTGCAGGCTTTGCAAGGTTTCCAGCCTGGTTTTTTTCAGGCGTTCAATATAGGTTTTTAATAGTTGAAAACGGGGGTTTTTTGCGATGCGTTCCTTGCTTTTCCGGGCCAGGGTATACCGGTCAACCGGAGCAGCGGCCCACTTCACATAGCCGGCCCCAGGTATGGAATCCCATTCTAAGGGATATTCGTAATATTTTTCACCGAGTTCAAGGTAGTCGTAACGATCGGGTAGAACAACATCAGGGGTCACGCCTCTTAATTGTATGGAGGTTCCATCGATGCGGTAGAATTTCTGGATGGTAATGGTTAATGCGCCGAGGGATTGTAAATCCTCAGGTTTTTTCCTGAGATATTTGTCTAAATCCAGCATAACCTGGACCGTTCCTTTTCCGAAAGAGTGGGC
>JAGLQA010000123.1 GCA_023137075.1 Candidatus Aminicenantota bacterium | reverse complement strand
CCCTCGTAACTGATGCCGGGATCGGGATCATTATATACCTTACTTCCCACTATTTTGCCTTTTACCTGGACGATGGGGCCTTCCGGGATAAAAAGCCCGGACATACGAATCGCATCCTGAAGAGAACCGCCGCTGTTATCTCTCAGGTCCAGGATGATTCCTTCCACTTTTTTAGCTATGAGTTTTTCCAGTTCCCGTTTCACATCATTGGTGGAATTCCGGCCGTTTTCCCGGGTGAAATCATTGTAAAACTTCGGCAGGTATATATATCCGAAGGTTCCTTTGAGTTTCTCATGATACACCACTGCGGACCTGGCAAAAGCCTCTTCAAGCACCACCACATCCCGGAGGATTGGGATAGTCTTGATCTGTCCATCCGGTCGTTTTACCGTCAATTTGACCAGGGTTCCTTTTTTGCCGCGGATTAGTTTAACAGCGTCGACAACGCGCATCCCCACGATGTCTACCGGCTCTTCCTCTTCCTGCCCCACCTTCAAGATCAGGTCACCGGGCTGCAGCTCTTTTTGACGCCAGGACGGACCGCCGGGGATAATTCTGTCCACATAAACATAGCCGTCCTTTTCTCCTAACAGGGCGCCGATGCCTTCGAAGGTGCCGGACATTCCCATGTCGAAATCCTCTTTTTCCTTGGGCGGGAAATAAATCGTATGGGGGTCGTATACATTCACGACTGCGTTAATATAGCGGGAGAGGGCATCATTCTTATTCCCCTGCAGCAGGCGGTTAAAACTATAGCTATAACTTTTCAAGACGGATTTCCGGACCATCTCTTCCAGTTTCTTCTCCCCCTTTTTTTTCTTATCGGTTTTTTTCAGGTTAATATACCTGAGCATCGCCTGGTATTTGAGGAGCTTGCGCCAGAACTCTTTTAATTCCGTCAGATTCGAACAATAATCCCTTTTATCAACATCGAATTGGATACTCTCGGCCCTGGTAAAATCGAAGGGCTTTGAGAGGATTTCCGGGTAAAACTCCAACACCTGGTTTGTCCGCTTCTCCAGTATCCCGGTAGTCAGTTCCATTAGTTCCGTACTGCCCCGGGAGAATTCATCGTCAATTTTATCTCTATATTCACGCAGTTTCTCAATATCCGGCTTGAGCAGGAAACGTTTATTCGGGTCCTGGTATTTTATAAATTCGATGAAAGCCTTTTCGGAAAAGGCGTCATCGAGCTTCTTGCCGCTGTAATGGTAGCCTTCCAGCCCACGGGAAATGATATGGGACAACAACCGTTCCCTGCTTAAATTATTTACCGTAAACAGGGTGTTGGTGAGCAATACCACCACTGCCACCAGGCTTAACAGGATTATAATGTTTTTTTTCATTTTATTTCCTCGTACAACCATCCGATAAAATTGCATTTCAATCAACACTTATTTGTGTGGAATTTTAGGGAATTCCGCTTCCCTTTCTATAATTCTTTACTTCGGGGCATTCCATTCTTTCAGATGGGACGTAATAAAATCTATAACATGTTGGTGCTGCCCTTTTCCGGTTCCTTCAATCTCCATGGGTTCACCAAAAGTTATGTAAATCGGTTTGTCCCGTGAGAAAGGTCCCAGATCTTTCATAAAATTGATCTTACTATTACCCCAGAAGTCCGTTTTAACCGCAGTGGGTATTACCTTTACACCCGCCCTTCTGGCCAACTTCACTCCTAAGGAATTGAATTTTGCGGGGATGAATTCAGCAGAACGGGTACTCTGGGGAAAGATGACTAAGGAGCGTCCCTTCTCCAGGATTTTTTGACCCTCAGTCAAGACTTTGATCAAATCTTCTTTAGGATTTTTCCGGGCTACGACAATCGGGTCTCTCGAACGCATGACGGGGCCAAACACCCGCTGCTTAACCAGGCTTTCTTTAACCACGTAGGTCATTGGTAGAACCGGGTTAATGAGGCAGGGGAAAATGGTCGTCTCGAGGGAGCTCATGTGGTTGCTGACGATTACCACGGGTTGACCCACCGATTTCCTGAGATTATCGATCCCTTTGATATGGAACCGCCCGCCGCATTTTTCAATATATTCGAAAATTTTCAGGCTGACTTCTACCCATCTCTCATCGTCGAAAGCCCCTTGAACAGCCAGTTTTCGGGACTTAAAAATGAGCTTGATGAAGGGGATATAAAAAGCCCACCGGGAATGCAGCGAGATTCTATCCCCCCAGTAACAGGGCATATCCTCAGGCGTATCGTAACTATCTTTCGAAAAAAAACTTTTCATCGGTTTCCAATTAAGAAACCAGATTATAACTCTTTTACAAAATTAGGTCAAGAACCTTTTAATTTAATAAGCTCAAAATGGGCGCGGCAGGCTAAAACCCGGTGCAAATTTCACGATTTTTTATAAAATATTTTGATTTCACCTGGGGTGAACGTTGTTCGCCCCCGCAAATATAGACGACAGAATAATAAAATTTTTTTCTTGACATCTTAAATCAACCGGAATATAATTTCAATATGCATTTATTAGGTAACAAATATGGAGAAAAGAATGGCTAAAACTAAAAATGAAGATCCCGTTACAAAAAAAGTGAGAAAAAAAAGAAAAAAAATTACTCCTGCTAAAAAAGCAAAAAGCAGCGAATTAAAGAAAAAAATTGGGGATAGGTTTAAAAAATTCCGCAAGGCTATTAACAAACCGCAGCATCATCTGGCTAATGAATTAGACGTTTTCCAATCAACAATAACCAATTTTGAATTGGGTAAAACATATCCCAACAGCGGCTACCTGTACCATTTTTACGAAAAATACGGCTTAAATATTCACTGGTTATTCACCGGTCAGGGTAACAAATTCATCTCAGAGTTGCCCGAAAATTCGGACACATCCCGGGTCGGTGAATCCGGTTTAGAGTATTGGGGACCCGTTAAGTATCACGATTATATGGACCTGCTCAAACACATGCAGATTGCCGAGGTAGAGAAAATTATTTTTGCAAAGTTAACCGAATTAAAAGCCCTGTACAAAAACGAAATAGATGCTTTCGATTTCGAGGAATTTGATTTTGGGGGAAAAGATAACGAAGAGAAATAAAATTTTTCCGGACTCATCTTACTGATTTCACCTATCCTCGAAAGGGAAAATAATAGGAATGAGTAAGCAAATTGTAAATAATTTTCATTTTTTTTCATTTTTTTCTTGAATTCTACAAAAATATCGGTTATATTAATTCCTATGAAGAAAAAAATGAATAAACTGCATGTTTTTCACTATTATTTAGTAATACCGGCAAAGATACCGGTAATCCCATAAGGAGGAAATATGTCAAAAGAAAAAACATCTATCAAAAAAGGTGTGGGTTCAAGGTTTTGGCAGTTTCGCAGGGCGTTAAATAAAACCCAGCAGCAATTGGCAGATGAATTAGGAATTTATCAATCTACCATAACCAATTTTGAGCAGGGTAAAACGTTTCCCAATATAAATTATTTGTATTATTTCAACGAAAAATACGGGTTGGATATCAATTGGTTGATTACAGGTGCGGGAGTTACATTTCTCAGCGATTACAAATTAACCGCAAATGCTTCCCCTGCACTGGACATTCCCCCCAAATACCACCGCAGGGAAATGCAAAACCATTCGGAACTCCTCAGCCTGATGGAAATTCCGGTCATTGAACAGGTCATACTGGCAAAGTTCCTGGAACTAAAAGCTCTTTTAAAAGATGAGATAGAGTCCTTCTATTTAAGCAAGAACCGGGAAAACAAAAAAGAGAAAAGTAATGGAGACGAAGGTTAATAAAAAGAGAATAGGTGAACTGCTCGAATTATTGGAGATGCCGGAAATAAGTCAAATTATTTTTGCAAAATTGGAACAGGCAAAATTGATATTTGCCAGGGAAATACACAAATACAAAAAAAATAAATATCCGAATCTACTCGAGTTTCCCGCCGCGAAGCAAAACCGGGTTGCAGAACAAGATACCGATCCCCCTGAAGAGATTAACCATCAAAATATCCTCAATCGAATAGAGTGGACCTATAAACGGGGATTTTTTGATACGACGCACTATATGAAACTCGGGGAAGATGAACAAATAGCTGTTTTCCAGGAATATTTTAAAAATAATAAGGAATTTCGCAAAGAAATTCTACACGAGTTTTTTTTGAAAAAAATGCCTTACTCGGATATCTATCAGGATACGGGATAGGGTAGAGACGCAACTTTTTTACGCCCCCACCCTGTCCCAAATATGAAAATAAAAAGAATGGCCTTTTATCTCAACGAAATATTATCCGGATCCACAATAAAAAACCGACTGTCTTCCAGGGATGTTTTCCTATCTTTCACATTTATATCGAACAACTCACTGCCGACATAAATAATAATTGCCCTGTTTCCAATTTCTTTTACTCTTTGCTTGAAGTACTTTTCAAAATCCTTCGAAACATCCTTTAAGAAATCATCAAATACATAGATCCGGGATTTTTCGCAGAGCCTGATTTCAAGATAGGCCCGGTTCAGGATTTCGGAACCCAGGGTTTTGATCTTTAGTTTCAGTTTTCGCTTTGCGATACCCGACTTCTCCAGGTTTGCATAAACGTCGGTAGGAGCGATGCCTCTCTTGCGGCACTCGAAAAGAAGCCAGGATTTCAACGATATGCCTGGGTCAAAGTCGCAAAGGGATAATCTCTCAATAATCGAAGCTTCCCGGGACAGCAGGTAAAAAAAGAGACTCTCCCTTTCCCAGGGGTGCCGGCAAAGAGAAAAATAGGTTTTCCCCTTTTCCATTCTCTTGATATCGATTTCAATAATTTCGTCCCTTTTTTCTCTGAATTTTTCATCCGCCGCTTTTATCCTTTTTCTAAAAGATCGCAGGGCAGCACCGAACAGCAGCAGCGCGTAAAAAAAGGTTAAAGACAACCCCTGCAGGAAATTTTCGGGCAAAGTGCATTCCGGCTTGAATATATTTTCTTCACCCTTCACGAAGGATTCAACCTGCCGACCGATCTCAGCGTATCGTTTTTCAAAATAAAAGTGGGAAAAATCATTTTTTAGAGCCATCATATATGCGAAAAAAAGTTGATAGTTGATATACCCGTAACTTGAAAACTCCTTTGTCAAAAAAAGATAGAAAGATGATGGTAGAATGACAGATTTCTTTTTGCTGTGAAAAATCAATTTATTTACATCTTCACTTAAATTGTTCTCGATACGCCTATTCAAACGGGATTCATTTCTCATATAATCCTCTGAGAATTTTCGAAAAATCGGTCTTAAATTTTTAACTTTTTCTTCTTTAAGGGTGTCTATGATCGACTTGTATCTCCTTTCAAATCGCATCACGTTGTTCAATTTTTTCATGTTTACGGTTTCATTGGATTTGATGATATTTGCACGCCGCTCCAATTCCACCCGGTTGAACTCCGGCACGAAAAAACACAGGAAAAAACATAGGGCGTAAACAGTCATATACAGGGATTTCTTAAAGGATAGAACCACCGAAAACAAGACTCCTGCTAAATAAAAAAGGTTGATAAACAAGATCATATATAGGGAAAACAAAACAAAAACTTTAAGCTCGCTCCCGGTAAAAGAGATGCCCTGCAGTGTCACTGTGACATACGCCATCAGAATAACCCCGGAAAAATATCCATTCAGAAACAGGAGTCTCGGAAGAATCCCATTCAAGATTAACATCATCCTTTCTTTTTCTCCTTTACCGGGATTTTTACATGCAAAAGCGGGAGCCGGAATACTGAAAAAGGAATAGAGCCCGAAATACAACATAATCAGGCTCCCGAAGGTATAAAACATACTGGAGTAATCTCCGAAGGCACCGTTATTGGCAAATATCCGCTTCCCTTTATAATTTATCGAGATGTTAACGATTTCTTTGGTATCGATGGTGCCTTCGAGAGAAAGGAAGGCCGAAGAATTGAAAATAGCCATCGGCGTCGGCTGGAAAAGAACCCTGAATCCATAAGCGCCATACTGCTCATAATTGACATAACGATTGATTTTCTGCTTTTCATAATTGAGAAAATTCTCTTTCTCTATAAAAAAATCCCGGTATTTTTTTACTCCGGTATTCACAAAATAGAGGGAAAAGACAAGAAAGAAAAGGAAAATAGTAATGTGGTTTTTATTACAATATATCCGCTTGAATTCAAACGCAGCAGTATAAAACACCGGTCACCGTAAAACTTCTGTCGCGGTCATAGTGCAGTAATTTCCGAAAAGTGAGGCATAAGAAAACTGCTGCAGTAACTGCCAGAAAAGTGAAATATCCGGGGTAACAGCCATTTCAATTTTTCCTTTGATGAACTGCAGGGTCGCAAGAATCTTGTCGATATTATCCATGTTTTCCCGGTAAGCCCCCAGAATATCCCCGGTAGACAGGTAGGATTTCACGGACGACATAAGGTCTTTATTTAATCCCTTCTCCGACTCGAATGTACTGTAATCGAAAGCCTTGAATTTCAGGATTGTATCATCGACATAACCGGCCCGTACCGCGGACTCAAGGGACTCCCGGTAATCTTCTTTAGCTTTCTCCAATCCGGAGATCGCTTTTTCGGCATACTCTAAAGCCGCGGAATAATCGATCGCCTGCTTGCCCGATTTCTCGTATTCCCGTAAAAGAAGATCGGAATAGGATTTTGCCTGCAAAAAATTGGCGGCGCCTTCAATCACTGCCGACTCGATACTGTCCCGGAAACCAGCCTTGAAAACCGGAACAATGTCATTCAGGACCACAAAAGGTTCACCTGATAGAGCACACACAAAGACAATCAACGAAAAAATTAAACATTTTTTTTTCATAATTCACTCCTGGATTATTTAAATTTTTATTGGAACAAACCGCAGCATGCCGCGGCGTTTTTGCACGAAGCTTTGAATATATATTAGGGGATTTACATGTTGTTACGGCATATGTTTTGGCTGCGGCTGCCACCCGCCTCTCTTTTTTTCCCCCGGAGGGTCTATAAACGATAATAGGTAATTATAATGCAAATAAAACAATATGTCAACAAAAAAATGTAAAAAAGATATTTTTTTAATTCCCCCCGGAAATTTGGAAAATATAATTGCCGATAATGATATATCTATAACTCAGAAAACCCGGTTCAATAGTTTCCTGAAATCTATCCACCTGGTGACAAAGAGCCCCTTAAAACGGAATGTGGTATAAAGTGTCAATCTCTCCACGGCAGGCGGGCTGCCCATTACACTGTGAAATTGGTCCCGTTCCGCCGATATTCCCACACTTAACAGGGCATTGGCATAACGCCCGACACCCCAGCGGGTTTCCAACCGGGCCCGCCACTCCCCGAGGGAACCGGAAGCGATATTGAAACGCGGGCGGTAAGAGAGAGCAAAACGCAGCGCATTGCGCCGGCTGCCGAACAGGTAAAACTGGCCGTTCAAACGGAATAAAAAATCCAGGAAATGCTCCCTATGGCCTTCAAGGTCGTCACGGTACGAATAGCCCGCACCAAAAGATAAATTGAGGAAATGGGCGAAACGGTTTTTCTCAAAAATGTTCAGGATAAAACGCAGGTTCAGGTAATTAACATCCTGCATGATGCCCTGTCGTTTCAGGGATCGGCGATCCAGCATGGTAATTCCGAAACCGGGATTCAACCAACCGTGGTAATCCACGCTGCGGCCGGTGATAATCTTTTCATATTTAAGCAGTTTGAAGTCTTTATCCCACCTGGTGTCGCTACTATTCCGGGACAGAGGAGCGCTGTACCGCAAAGCAAGGCACATGAGTTCTAAGTGGGTGTCTTCGCCTAAGGAAAACACGCTGCCGCTGCCCATCTCCTGGAAAAATGCGGCATATGCGGCGGAGGGGCCGGCATAAGAAACTCCATTGTTCACCCGGAACACCCGGGGAGATAGCCGGATCTGGGAATAATCGCAATTATAGGAGGCTCTGCGTCTCATCTCCCGGGTATATCCCATCATCTCCTCGCGGATTTCCCGGTGCAGGGCATTCACCTCACCCGGTAGATAGGGCTTGAGAAAGTAACGCAATTTAAATATTTGCTTAATTAAGACGGCGTTTTCCGGGGATAAAAAAAGGGGGCGTTCCTCACCCTGTTTCTCCGGGTTTCTCTTTATTGCCCGGGCGTATATATAGGTTTCCCTGTTCTTAGCATTCATTAAAAAACGCAGCAGCAGCTTACCCTGGCGGTAATATTCTTTCTTGCCTGCGAGGGACAGCTTGTGCCGCTCGTGGAGTTCCAGGTACAAAGTAGACATTTTTTCATAGTATTGGGCCCGGTTTTTTTCCCTTTTAGAAAAGCTTTTGTTTATATAATTTTTCATCCGGCGGGCCGCGGCGCTGCCGAAATCCCGGTGAATGAAGCGGACGAAATGTTTGCCGATTGCTCTGTTTTTTGAAGAACTGTAGCGTGCCTGGCGGGACAGACTCCAGTATTCGGGATATACAAATTCCACCGCTCCCTTGCAAAACACCTTAGAACCGATGTTTAAGGGCAGGTCCATGAAATCACGGTCCTTAATTTGTTCACCTTTGGGAAGCACATCGTTGATCAAGTTGAGCATCATGGTGGTGCAGTTGAGGTTAAAAAAGTAGTACCGGTAGGTAAAGGTGCGCTTGATTTCCCACAGTCGCTCGATAAAACGGCGCAACTGCGGACGGGTGAAGTTGATTTTCAGGCGGTAGAGGTCCCGGTTTTCCCGCTGGGTATAGCGGGCAACTACGGAGGTGAGGGTCTCCTCCTGGACCAAACTGTCGTATAATCCGAAGATACCCTTGAAAGCATAGGTAAATCCATGGTCTTCGCCACCTTCCGGGCTGATGGAGTCGGCCACGAAACCCACCACCGTCGACAGGCCGGTTATATCTCCCCTGCGCCGGATCAAGAGCAGCATGTGACCGGCGATAGAGGCGACCGATACATAGGAAGGACTGGCGATCAATAATTCGATCTGATCCACCTCTTCGGGATCGATCCAGTCCCGGTAGGTTTCTTTACAGCGGATGCAGCCCTGGGGATCGGGCTTTGAGCGAAATAGTTCCCGGAAAAAACGGTATTTTGAAGGCAAGCGGCACTTGAGATACTGCATGGTGTCTTCGTGAACCGGCGGTAAAAAAAACATCTCCGCGGTGGCGACTAGATCCGCAGCCGGATTTTTTCTACCTTCGGGCAGCGCAAAACCCTGGGGGTTTTTGTTCTGCGCTGAATTTCCCAGGATGTCCCATCCGGTCCAGCGGGAAATCTTGCGCCACTGCCAGCTTTCACTAATACTCCTTTCCCGGTCTAAGAACCGGGTCAATACCCGGAGTAAAATCCGCTGTATCTGCTCCTTTTCAAAGGCCGGCCGCAATAGGGTTATTTCCCGATTGCGAAAGGAGACCCGGTAAAAAGGCTCCCTTTCGGTTGGGGGCGCCACCCCCTTAACCAGGGTAATGGGTTTCAGCGTTTTATACTCTTCAGGCAGCAGGTCCAATAATTTGTCCACAGCCTGGAGCTCGTGTGACTCCCACTCGTCACCGCCTGCCGGTTCGATTGTGATTCCACTCTTCCGGGCAATGCATTCCGCCAATCGAGGCTCACTGCCGCTGCCCGTATGGAGCGGTCGGCAGGACAGAAATACCGGTAAAATCAGGCCGGCAAAAACCATGCTGATTATCCGCTTGAATTTAGGTGATTCACAATTTATCATTCGCGATTCATTATAAGGAATTTCGCTTAAGCATTATAAAAATCGGTATATTGTATCCTGATGGGGCGAACGCAAGGCTCACCCCAGGATAAACGATGGTCTTAGAACCACAGAACCGTAGAGACGCAAAATTTTGCGCCTCTACAATACTGAGATTCCTTTACCGGCTCTATTCCTGCAGCAGGGAACGGTAAAGTTGTGCCATTTCCAGGGAATGGAAAACGGCTTCATTAACATTGTGGAACTTTTCCTTTGCTTTTTCCCGGAACTTCCGCAGCATAGTAAGCTCGCTGCCCTTTTGTTCCCTGGCATAGGTTTCCAACTCGCTGCCGAGACGGGTCAACCAGGTTTCGGAAAACCCCTCATCCCGCAGCACTTTTGCGATATCGAGGTCTTCCCGGGCCGTCATTTCCGTAAGCCTATCAATCACCTCGTCTACCGATATCTCGTACAGCCGGGCCAGGATTTCTAAGTTGGGCCTTTCGCCGTAGCTGCCGGCGGCTTCGTTGAAAATCACGGCCGCATTGGTACGCCTTCTCTTCTTTGCTAAGCCTGACGTAGTTAAAAGGAGACCGCCTCCGACAACAGCGATTACACCAAGAACAACCAGGAGCGCAGTCCCTATTCCTTCACTGGATTCATCGCTGGAATCCTGGGAGCTTTCCTCACTAGACTCTTCACCTGCCGCTAGGGGCATGGTCACCGCCAAAAAACAGATGATCGTAAGAATCGCTATAAACTTTCTCATATTACCTCCAATAAGTTTTTAAATTCTATCTTGTTTTTGCTTATCATCAACTTTAATACGATACAAACATCTTGTCAACGGCTATTATATTTCCAAAGCCAGGCCGACCCGCCCATAGAATTCGTAAGATGGGATGCGGTAATCATCATCTTCCTCTACCCCCATTGAAAGACCCGTTCCAAAAGCCCACTTCCCGGGCTTCAGGGTTTCAGGCCCATGGAAGGTGCTCAGGGTGACGCACCCCGATAAAAATACAATGAGCGGAAACAACACCACCCCTAACGTAACTCTCTTAATCCTGTTTGTTCTATCAATCATCTTTTACCTCCTGAACTAACTGTCTTTTCGTCAAGTACTTAACTCAGATTCAGAGAGAATTATAGAATAGATTCAGAGGTTTTTGTTTAAGATTTATAAAACTTTACACTTTTTTTTAGAGAATATTGAATGACAGTGGTTTTCGAGAATTTAAATTTTATAAATCTTTATACTTTTAGCCTGTGTTAGAAATAGCTCCTATAAAAATAAGCGCTGACTCCGGGTAAGCGCGTCCTGTACTAGGCCAGGATTAACCTTTCGTGGGCCATGCCTAACAGCCCGTGAACCGGCACATCATAAGGACAGGCGGTTTCACAATAACCACTGCAATCAAAACAACGGTCTGCCTTCGCGCCGGGCAGCGCGGCATACTTTTGCATCGCGTACTTTTCCCTGCCCTGGGCCTCAAAATAGTGGTTGTACCTCATGATGGTGTTCACCGGAACCTGGTGCGGGCATTTCGATTCGCAAATACCGCAGGCATGACGGCAGTAAAACTGAGCGCATCCTTCCGTGTAAGCAGACAGCTTCTTCGTTTCGGCAGAAGACAAGGCGCAGCCCGAAAGCCTGACAAAATTTTCCACATCATCAAAATTCCGGCACGAACAACATACCGTGTGAACATCCGGGTTCACGAGCACAAACTTGATGGCCGCATCCCTGATTTCCACGGGATTCTTCAGGTCGTATTTTTTTATAAAGGAATCGGCCATATCGGCCCTGGCCTTTAAGTTTGGTAACACCTTCATCCAGAACTCGGGAATTTTTTTGCCCTCTTTTTTCATGGCATCTAAGCGGTCCTTCATAAACAAATAGGTGCCCACCGGGTTGGTTTTCATCAGCGTGGTACCTATATTCTTCTCTTTGCAGGCCTGCAAAACACGCTGTCCCGCCTCTTTCCGAAGAAAATTATAGACAAGCAGCATCACGTCAAAACGCCCGTCAGCGGCAGCGGCCAACAATATTTTCTCCATATTGTCCTCTTCCTCCCCCCACTGGGCGCCGTGATTGGATATGCCCACAAATTTTAATTTACCCTCGTTCTTCAATTGTTTAGCGGCAGCGTGAAATCCTTCGGTTTTTATGGTTTCGACTTTATCCGGGGCGTGGATCATCAGGCAGTCGATATACTCCGTATCCAACCGTCCCAAACACTCCCGGGCCCGTTTCAATATCGCCTCTTTACTCATATCCTTTTTGGGATCTAAGTGCAGTTTGGTGGTAATGAACAGGGACTTGCGGTCATAATTTTTAATTACTTTTCCGGTGGCAATTTCCGATTGCCCGCGGCTGTAACCCTCGGCAGTGTCGATGTAATTCACCCCGGCATCTAACAACGCCTTCAGCACGGCTGTATCCCCGGGGCCACCGGAGCTGATATCCGAGACCTTAAAACCGGTTCTACCCAATGTGCGAAACTCTTTGATTTTCGGGAGCTGCACCTCACTCTTTTTCTCTTCCCCGGCAAAAACAACCTTGCCGCTCATTACTCCGGCAGCCACCACGCCCAAGGTGGAGCTCTTCAAAAAATTCCTTCGCTTCATACTGTTCGGTTTGCTCATAATTTCTCCTTATTATGTTTGATTTTAAAATATTGGAAGTAGCAACAATGAACATCATGATTAGATTCTTAGTACGAATATTTTTTCATAAAGTTACACCACACTGGAGGTTACAAATTAATTACCTGTCCCTAACCCGTTGCGCGGAGGGCCTTCTACGGTTCCCCGCGTTGCGCAACCGCACTCTTTCCCGCGGTGTGACCGGTGCTCCAACAAATTTGCAGGTTGTAACCGCCGGTGGGACCGTCAAGATCGATAATCTC
>JAGLQA010000122.1 GCA_023137075.1 Candidatus Aminicenantota bacterium | reverse complement strand
ATCCACAACTTTTGATTATAACCCCGTTCAATACTCCGTATGTTACTTTTTTATCGTCATATACCAGGGCCAACTTGCCAGATGACTTTTCCACCTGTAGTTCGAATAATTCATGTATTAACCTGTTATGCCGATACCCGGCATGACTGTCGTTCCATTCCACCAGCAGCCGGTTCTTTTCGCTTTTAGTCAACAGGGGTAATTCCGAAACCTGCTGCCCCGGGGTGCCTGCAATTGCTTTAAGCAATATTTGAAAGTGCTCCGCCAGCCGTGTGATAGTGGTGACATCAAACAAATCGCTGCTGTACTTTAACTCTGCCATGAGTCCGGCTTCCGTGTTTGTCATGGATAGGGTTAGATCAAACTTTGTCGTGTGTATTTCTCTTTTCATTATATCGATGGTGACACCCGGCAGTTCCAATTTCTCGATGGGTACATTCTGCAAGATAAACATTACCTGGAATAACGGACTGCAGCTTAAATTCCGGTCCGGCTGCAGTTCTTCCACAATTAATTCAAAGGGTAGTTCTTTGTACTTGTAGGCCTCCAATGCCACTCGCCTCACTCGTCTTAGTAATTTTAAAAAAGTAGGTTTACCGGATAGATCGATTCGCAGCACCAGCGTATTAACAAAAAAACCGATCAGGGTTTCGATCTCCCTGCGGTCACGAAGGGCAATTGGAGTACCGATGGCAATATCTTCCTGGCTACTGTAACGGAATATTAAAGCAGCAAAAGCGGCAAGTAACGTCATAAACAGGGTAGAGCCTGTCTGTTTACTCAATCTCTCCAGTTTTTGGGTGATGACAGCATCGATTTGAAAGTGCTCGATTCTTCCCCGATAGCTTTGAATCGGAGGCCGCGGATGATCCGTTGGAAATTCGAGTATGGGTGTCAGACCAGCCAATTTATTTTTCCAGTAATTAAGTTGAGTTTCCAATACTCTACCAGTAAACCATTGACGCTGCCAGGAAGAAAAGTCAACATACTGGATAGATAATTCCGGCAGAGGTGAAGGATTTCCATTTGAAAAAGCATCATATAGAGCTGTCACCTCCGATATGAATATCCTCAAAGACCAGGCATCAGATACGATGTGGTGCATAACCAGAAGCAGCACATGGTCCAGCTCCCCCCGACGCAGTAGGCTCACACGCAGCAGCGGGTCCTTACGTAAATCAAAAGGCAGTTGAAATTCCTTAATAACCGATTGGCGGACTGCGGCAGAGAGCTTACTTTTAGGCAAATGCCGAAGATCCGTCACCGCTATTCCCAGTGATAAGGCAGCGGCAACGACCTGGACCGGTTTTCCATTTTCCATATCAAAGGTAGTGCGCAGGATTTCATGACGTCGAACAATTTCGTTGACACTCCGCTCCAGTATTTTTACATCGAAAAAACCTTTGAGATGAAGGGGCCAGGACATATTATAAGCGGCGCCCGATCCTTCTAACCGATTCAAAAACCACAGTCGTTCCTGGCCAAATGAGAGAGGGTAAGTGTTCGCCTTACCAGCCTCTTCTTGAAGAAGTCGGGCCAGGAGTTCACGTTTTTTCTCGGCTGAGATTTCCTTAAATTCTCCAGGAGTTTTTTTCATTTCCTACCCCCAGGTTTTTTCGACAACATTTCCTTAAGTAAAGCATCCACTTCTGTATCCGAATAATGATCAAGTTCGTTCAGCATCTTTTGTACCTTTGTCGGGCTGGTTCTTTTAATTTCGTTTATATGAGTATCGTCGTCCTCTTGCCGGCTCCTTTCATATCCGAAGGATTCTGCCACCTGCCAGGTTACATCCCCCAGGAAATCGCTGCTGTATGCCTCCTTCCAGGTATCCGCCACCCCAGCGTCTATACTTTTATGACGGTGAAATTTGACATCGCCAATCATCATTCCTTCAGGATAAACGCCATCAGTCATTCGCTGCTTTTTCTCTTTATAGGGTTGCACCATTTCGGGGAAAAAATCCAGGCTCAAAAACCGGCAAATCCCTTCAACGATTTCTTGAGGTTGTTTTACCAGGTCTTCAAACTTAAGACGGTACTGACGATGCGCAGGTATAGTTTCAAAAAAATCGCGTATGTTTTGCTGGCTAATAACCCAGATCAATTCGGCAATTTCCCTCCTGGTGAATGAATACTCCTCGATTAATTGACTCCTGGTTAGTAAATCCAATTTCGCTTCTTCGTAGGAGCGGATCATGCCGTAAGGGTGACGCAGCAAATGAATATAGAGGGAATTTTCAAAATCAGACTCGGCCCGTCTAAGAACGTCAGGATTTAATGCATAGCCTGGTGTCTTATCCACAAGAATAGTATCTCCAAGCCATTCCTGTAATAAGAGATAGAAGTCTTTAGTCGACAATTGTTGATCCTCTGCCTCCTTCATTATAGACTCCGCTTTCTCAGCATTGCAGTTCTTGATCTGCATGATCGCCCGGATTGTTCCCTCTAATAAGAAATGTGCAGGATCGGGAAAGGAGGCCTTTCTCTGTTCAAGGTTGTTAAAGGATAATAATTCCAACTCCGGTGGAGCAAATAATTTGGGGTGTCCGCCAAGAATGACCCGGAGCAAGGTTGAACCGGAACGTGGGGGGGCGAGAATGAAGACCGCCGGCGGGTTCTTCCTTTCTTCTACTTTACGGCGGGGCGGCAGCGCAGGTATAAGTTGCCGCACCTTCTCAACCGCTTGCGAATCAATTTTTTTCGTAAGGAATCCTGTTTCTTGCTTTGTTCCGGAACCGGTTATTCTCGCAGCAGCTTCTGGATAATGCTTGTCGATATAGAAAGCAAGTCCGGAGATGGTGGGTGCGTCAAATAGTACAGTGATATGAATGATTTCACCCAATTGCTCTTTTATCCTGCTGATCAGGGTAATTCCAATAAGCGAATCTCCGCCTAATTCAAAAAAATCATCATGGATGCCGACCTGCGTAATTCCAAAAAGTTGTTGAAAAATCTCAACAAGCATTTGTTCCAATTTATTCCCTGGAGCCACATATTCCGAATTTAGTTTGGGGCGCTGATAGGCAGGTTTTGATAGGACAGCCTCCCCTGCCCCCTCCTTCTTCTTCAACCGCTCGCTTAAATCCTGAGTCGATACCAGGATTTGTGGCGTCCGGCATGCCATTACACGACTGAAGACATCTATACCCTCTCCCGGTAAAATCCCATTCTCCAGCATAGATTGGGAAGCCGAACTTCCTAAAGCTTTATCGATTTTCTTTGCGATTTCAACAACACCGCCGATCTCCTGCCAGGCATCCCAATTAATACTCAGGGAAAACACGCCATCCCGTAAGGCCTTGTGATGAGCAAACGCATCTAAAAAAACACTGGCGGCACAATATACCACATGGCCCATTTACATCCCGATGGAGCTGAGCGAAGAAAATAGGATGAAAAAATCTAGTGGTTCACCCTGCAAAACCTCATCAAGTATCAGGGTTCCTGTTACTTTCGATTTAAATACATTTTCTACCATTTCCCGGGTTAAGCGATGAATTACCGCTCCATCTACCTGCAATGCGGCATGAATCACACCATTGATCTGACCGAATTGTCCCTTTGCTCGCTCCATCGCTTCTTCTAGCTTCTCCTTGTTGGAAACATCCACACCAAGCACCATTACCCGGGCTCCCATCCTTTCAATTTTCTGGAGTTTCCGTATTTTACGAGTGGTGGTGTCTTCTTCGGGGTGAGAAGAACACCATTGTTCCCACTCATCCCTGGATGGAAAAGCCGAACGACCAACCAGGATGAGCCTTGCTCTTACCCTCTCGGCCAAATGCTCTGCCAACAAAAGTCCGAGGCCGCCAAGGCCACCTGTAATGAGGTATACGCCCTCTTCTTTTAACCGGGAATATCGGGTCGATTTATTAAATTTGACGGGTTCAAAAGCCTGCACCAGCCGTTGGCTACCACGATAAACAACACTCCGATCAGAAAGACCAGCCAGGGATTCTATTACCAACTGCTCAGCCAGTACTTTCCACTGGCAACTACCCGGACCTGGAAGGTCCACATCTACAGCGCAGCAATCAATGTTGGGATATTCCTGGGAGATGAGATTTACCGGGCCTAATAGGGTTGCCTTCTCCGGGTACGGGAGGTACTCTCCATATACACCCTGCATCCCATAGGTGACAACCGTGATTCGTACGTCAGTGTTAAAGTCCTGCTTGCCAATAGCATGGGCCAGGTGAATCAAACTGAAAAAACCCAATTCCTGGCATTCTTCCAACCACTCAGATGAAGATACATTATCATCCTTCTCCTGGATACACCACATATGAACTATCATGACCTTTCCCGGTCTACCGGAAAGTGCAGAGATATCATTGAACAGAAGATGGTAGTCATTACTGCTGCCGGGATTAACCGTATATTTCCCCTTGGCGACTTTGCAGAATTCAACCCCCTTTTCCACGACAACCACATCTTGATTATCCTGTTCCAGCCACTCCGATAAGTGAAAACTCAATTCTCCTCCAGCGCTAAATACCACCCAACAGGAAGTCCTACTATTTTCCCCCTTTTCAACAACAGGCAGCATGTTGGGCTTCCACGCCGGAAGGTAAAACCAGTCCGCTATATCCGGCTTTTTTGCCGCTTTAGATTTTGATTTCCCGGCCAATATACCCACATCAAAAGACAAGGAATCTTCATCGATCCAATAACGCTGACGCTCAAAGGGATATGTGGGTAATGGGACACGATACCTCCGCTCCTCTTTATAAAAGCTTTTCCAATCTATTTTTAAGCCATTCAGCCATAAATGCCCTATCTTATTTAACAAAAAATAAAGATCAGACACACTTTTTTTGCAGGGTCTTACCAGGTTTATGACCTCTTGACCAGGGGAATTAGCTGTAAAGCGGCTAACCATTGTACTTAGAGCCCGGCCTGGACCTATCTCTATAAAAACCGCATTGGACTCTTTCTTTACCAATTCTTCGATTCCATCGGCAAAACGCACTGTTTCTCTCAAATGTCTTGACCAATATCCGGGACTTGTGGCTTCCTCAGAGGTTATCCATGTACCGGTTAAATTCGATATATAAGGAATTTGAGGTTCTTTCAAATGGATCTGACCCACTTTTTCTTCAAACTGCTGCAATATCGGCGCCATCATCTTCGAATGGAGTGCATATGAATTCTGTACTCTCATACATATGTATCTTTTCTCTTTCATCTGCTTCTCAAAAACTGCTATCACTTCTTCCGGGCCGGCAGCGACACATGAGTCACCATTGTCTATGGCTAAGGATAACTCATCGTTTAAAAACGGTTTTAACTCTTTTGCCGGAAGAGGAACACTCAGCATGGCACCACAGGCTACTTGCCTGATCAATTTCCCCCTGTTCACTATCAATTTTAATGCATCCTCAAGAGAAAAAACTCCGGAAACTTGAGCTGCAGTATATTCACCAAAGCTGTACCCGATTATTGCGTGAGGTTTTATCCCCCATGTCATCAACAATTCGGCTAATGCATATTCAAATATAAAGATGATCAACTGGTCTATTTCAAAGCGACTTATTCCATTGTTGTTATTTTTTTGATGAGAGCAATCTCCGCTGTATTCCTCACCAGGATATAGAAAATTTTTCACATCATCATCCAGGATATCCTTTAAAATTTCAAAACAGCGGTCAATTGCTTTGCGAAATATTAGTTCACTGCGATAGAGATCCACTCCCATATTCACATATTGGGAACCCAGTCCCGGGAAGATAAATACCACCGGTCTCTCTTCATCTTCCGACAAAAATGTCTGAACCTTCCTGGAACCGGGATTCGATAATGCGTACACTGCCTCTTCAACTGTTAAACTAACAACCATTCTCCTGTTTTGAAATGCCCGTCTTACTTTTAAAGTATATGCAACATCTGCAAGATTGATTCCCGGATTTCTCTTTAAATATTCCGTTATATTTCCTGTTACTCTATTAAGTGCAGATTCTGTCCTTGCTGAAAGCAGGATGAGCTGCCACTCCCTACTTTCGCCGGATTCTTCTTTTTTGGGCGCTTCTTCAAGTATAACATGGGCATTAGAACCTCCCAGGGCAAAGGAACTAATCCCGGCTATTAACGGATTTTTTTCACTTTTCCATTCCGACAACTCTGTATTTACATAGAAGGGACTGTTCTCCAAACTGATCTCAGGATTAGGTGTTTCAAAATTCAGACTCGGAGGTATTAATCTATGCTGCAGTGCTAAAACCGTTTTTATGAAACCGCCTATCCCTGCGGCACTGGCCATATGCCCCACATTGGTTTTCAAGGAACCGAGGGCACAAAAATTTTTCTTATCCGAATTAAACGCCTCCTTTAGAGCTTCTATTTCGATCGAATCCCCCAGGGTTGTTCCTGTGCCATGGGTTTCGACATAACAGATATCCTCTGGTCCAACTTCCGCAGCACAGATAGCAGATCTTATGACAAGGGCTTGACCTTTTAAAGCGGGAGCAGAATAGCCGACTTTGCCGTTTCCATCATTATTAATGGCAGAGCCTTTGATCACTGCATAAATGTAATCCCTATCAGCAAGAGCATCTTCGAGGGATTTTAACACTACGATTCCTGCACCATT
This sequence comes from Candidatus Aminicenantota bacterium, assembly GCA_023137075.1. Taxonomy (GTDB): domain Bacteria; phylum Acidobacteriota; class Aminicenantia; order UBA2199; family UBA2199; genus JAGLQA01. Next base: position 10,746 of record JAGLQA010000122.1, on the reverse strand, counting down.
TCCCCAAATTGTTCCACTTGCTCTGGCATCGAAGGCCCTAATATGACCATCAGAAGACATTATATCTCCATCTTGATTTATGTAACCCTGCCTGGAAGGCAATTCCACCGTAATCCCACCAGCTAAAGCTATCTCACATTCCCCACTCAATATCCCCTGGCACGCCAGGTGTATTGCAATTAATGAGGTTGAGCAGGCCGTTTGTATAGAAAAACTTGGCCCTGTTAGATTAAGACTATGAGATATACGTGAAGTAACCTGGTCTTTGTTAGCCAGGGTTAGGAATAATATCTCACCCACATCGGCAGATTTCCCTGCTAACCTGGCCAGAGCTTCCCAATTGGCACTAGATGAAGCCCCTGCATAAAGCCCGATCGAGCCGTCATAGGTATCCGGATCACATCCGGCATCCTCCAATGCCTCCCAGGCACACTCGTGCAGGATTCGTACCTGTGGGGCCATCACCTCTGCTTCTTTTGGGGAATATCCAAAAAAAGCAGAATCAAAATATTCCCAATCCTCAAGGATACCTCCTATTGCTTTAACATAATTCGGATGCTCCGACAAGCGCGTATCCACACCATTTTTCTTTAACTCTTCATCCGAAAAGAAAGAAATAGATTCCACTCCATTTTTTAAGTTGGTCCAGAATTCATCTATATTCTTTGCTCCGGGGAATCTTCCCCCCATACCGATAACAGCTACTTCCAAACCATGCGAGACACCGTGATCACTCACTGCAAACCTCCTTTCCTGCGCTCCTTTCTTAGTTTTAGTTTAACTTTACCTTTGCTACTCTTTTCTTTCATATTTTCAGATTCCTCAATAGAAATAGCGGATTCGGTTGTTTCCTTACTGATGTATCTACCTAAAGCATTTACGGTGGGATGGGTATATATTGCTGCAATAGGTATGTCCTTACCCAGCACTTTTTTTAATTGAATGTTGACCTGGATATTTACAAACGAATTTGAGCCCAATTCAAAGAAGTTGTCATTTATGCCAATCTTTTCAATACTCAAAGCCTTTTGCCAGACGCTGGCAATGGTTTCCTCGATTTCATTCCGTGGAGCCGCATATTTCGTGGAAAGATTCGGCCTGGGATGTGACATTCTTGAAGTGGTCATCTCAAATGCTTCGGTTGAATAAGATGATTCAAGAGTACTCGTTTTCTTTATCCTGGGTTCCAGTTCCATGGTGGATATAATAACCCACGGCTGGGTACTCTCTAAAACACGGGTAAAGACATCGATACCTTCGTTAGGGAGCATCCCGTCCTTCAAGATAGGCGCATCTTTCCTCATACCGGGGTAATTAGCAGGCATAAAAGCGGAAAAGGGGAAATGCTGCAGCCCGGGAACCGTCAATAGATCCCGCGTAGTTCCCTGGCCTACCATACTCTTTCCCGGGACTGCCGGGACCCTTTTCAACGTGTATTTTTCAATATCAACCAATTCGTTTCCCTGCTCATCCATGATTGTTATATTATAATCCAGGAAATCTTCACCGGCCTCAGCATCATCTGCGGTTCTTATATAGCTGAATATATTTCGCGGTAACGTTCCCCTCGCCCTCAGCCTTTTATAAGAGAAGGGCAGGTAAAAACCTTTACCTTGACGAATCGTTACGGCAGTATCCAATAATGAAGGGTGAAAACTATAGGACTTGATGTCAACTTCAAAAACTTCAGGCAGCTCCATGTTGATCAAACCTTGATTTCTTCCCCGTTTTATTTGCTTTATGTGTATATTCCACCTGGGACCCAATTCCAGGAAATCCTGCTCCCCTCGATACCCTTCCAACGGATCGTTTATCTCATGTTCCAGGCATGCTGCTGCAATTTTTTCTATTTTATGTTTCCTCGCTAACCCTGCCTCGTTAGAGGTAATATTTCCCCTGGCATGTTCCACCCATTTATCTTCCCCCGGGCTTAATTGGCTGATAATAACGAATTCGAAACGATGATCCTGCTTCTTCAAAATGGTACGCACCTCTTTTTTTTGGCCTGTTTCCAGCGCTAACGGACTGAGGAAATATATATCTTCCATTTCAATTGTTCCGTTCTTTTTTCCCGAATTATGCTCAAAAGCTGCCCGGGCCATTTCCAGGTAGGCGGTGCCGGGAAGTGTGGCCTTACCCATAACTTTGTGGTCATCCAGGAACCAGTTTTTCCCGGTACTAAAGTTGCTGATATATATTCCTGTCGAATCTTCACCAATGTATTCATCAAACATGGGATGAGCAATTTCTCTAACTTTGGATCGGGAAATAGCCGGGCTCCCTGTTAACTGTTTTGCCGATTCAGCCGCCATGCCCACTTCCTGCCAGGCATCCCACCCGATAGATAGGGTAAAGATTCCATCATTTAAGGTTTTATAATAAGCAAAAGCGTCCAGGAACGCATTTGCAGCACTGTAACCTACCTGACCCGGAGGCCCCAGGACGGAACTTACCGAAGAACAAAGGACAAAGAAATCCGGTTCCATATCCTTCATTATGTGATCGAGTATCAGTGCGCCTTTCACCTTTGGCGCCAGGACGCTTTCCGTGATTTCTCGGGTTCTATTTTGTATGACAGCACCGCCGGGAATGCCGGCTGCGTGGATCACTCCATTTATCTGTCCAAACCGCTCTACTGCCTGAGCAATCACTTTTTGCATCCGTTCCATGTCAGTCACATCGGCACTGAAAACCAGGATTTCACCGCCCTGTGCTTCCAGTTCCAGCAATTTTCGAATCTTAGTGCTAACAGGGTCTGACTCTTCATGACCTGTTAACCACTGCTCCCAATCTTCCCTAACAGGGAAAGAGGAACGCCGGGTCAATATCAGTCTGGATTTTACGGTTTTCACCAGGTATTCCGCCAGGGTTAATCCAATACCACCAGTACCACCGGTGATAAGATAAACGCCCCTTTCTCTTAAACGCCGGGGAACTGCTGCGGGTTTATTCAAAGGATTGGCTTTAAAAATTTGCACCCAACGGTGATTGCCGCGATAAGCGATGATATTATCGTCAGCGGCGCTGTTAAATTCTGCCAGCACTTGAGTTAGGAGTTTATCTTCCCGTGGACTGCCTGGTTCGGGTAAGAATATATCGATGCTGAAACAACTAATATTTGTGTATTCGACGGGAATAACCTTGATGGCCCCCAGTACCGTGGCTTTGGCCGGGCACAGTTCTTCGCTGCCGGTTACTTCCTGCATATTATCGGTTACAACCCAGAGGTTGATCTTTCCTGTAATTCCCTGCACTCCAATAACTCTGGCAATATTCAGCAAGCTGTAAAGTCCCCGGTACTGTTGGTGGTCAATTGAATCGAGCAGTGAAGTCCCACCATTATCTCCTGTAATATTCCATAAATGAATAATCCTGTCGGGAATTTTATTCATGGTGCGAAGCTCAGCAAATAAGTATTCATATTCCTTTTCCTGTTGGGGATTCATCTCAAACTCCCACTCATTTTTCTTGACGAAGGAGGCTCCACTTCTCACAGAAACCACCTGTTGTTCATCCCTCTCCATTTTTTCTATTAACCTGGCCCCCAGGCCCTGTCCATCATTAAAAACAAGCCAGTTGAGTCGAGAGAGTGTTGCAACTGCCTCATCTTTTTTGTCAGGCAGAATTGATCTTTCCCACGATGGTACAAAAAACCAGTTGGTAATATCGGATTTTTTAGTTAAGGATTCATCAACAGCCGGCTTTGCATCCACCTTGAAGGGTTTATCAAACCAGTAACGCTGAGGTTCAAAGGGATAGGTTGGTATAGGTATACGATATCTCTTCTCTTTAGAATAAAATTCAGACCAGTTGACTGTTTGCCCATACAGCCATAATTGCCCCAGTTTTTTCAATAAGTAAAAATCATCGGGTAGGTTTTCTTTGGGGTGTCTGACAGGATTAACCACCAGGTGACTTGGTTTTTTCCCTACATGTTTATTTATAAATGTACTTAATACGGTTCCTGGCCCCACTTCGATAAAGATCGAATCTCCTATATTAAGCAATTCCTGCAAACCGGCGGCAAACTGTATGGGCTGCCTGATATGCCTTGCCCAGTACCCGGGACTAACTGCCTCTTCAATTGTTATCCATGTACCGGTTAAATTTGATATATAGGGTTTTTTCGGTATATTAAAAGGGATTTGTTCGATCTTCTCTTCAAACTCTTCAAGTATCGGCTCCATCATCTCCGAATGAAAGGCATGGGAGGTGTGAAGATATTTATATCGGTATCCCTTTTCCTGTAATTTTTCGGCAAAATTTTTGACAGCTTTATGAGGACCACTGACGACACAGAGTTCCGAACTATTAACTGCTGCCAGTGAAATGTTTTTATTTGAATTGAGTAAGGGTTTTACTTCTTCCACCGCTAAAGAAACACTGAGCATCGCACCGGGTGGCAATTGCTGCATCAATTCCCCTCGTAAAGTCACCAGTCTTAATGCATCATCTAAGGAAAAAACACCGGCCAAACAGGCAGCCGCATATTTCCCGATAGAATGACCTATCATCGCATAGGGTTCTATTCCCCATTTCAGGAGTAATTTTGCCAGGACATATTCAAATATAAAAATCAGGGGCTGAGTGACGGCAGTCCGATTTATAGGAGTTGAATGATAAGTGCCGAATGATGAATGATCAACCGAATCCCTATCCACAGACTCTCGCTCTCCATCATCCGTTCCTCCGGAAGGCGGCGGATCATCTTTCTTTGATGATCGGGCTGTTGGTTGAAGACTGTGCGGGTGGGATAAATCGGGATATAAAATCTCTTTAAGATCATAATCCGCTAAAGGTTTGAGAATTTCGAAACAGCGGTCCATTTCCTCCCGGAATATGGGTTCTGTTTTGTACAATCCCAGACCCATGTTTACATACTGCGCTCCCTGACCGGGAAACATAAATATCACGGGCCTGTTTTCTTCTTTTGAAATAAATGAGTGAACTTCTCCCGAAGCTGTTGACGACAAAATATCAACAGCTTCCGAAGGATGCGCGCAAACCAATATTTTTCTGTGCTCAAAAGCACTTCTTCCCACTTTTAGTGTATATGCCACATCAGCGAGGTTAATTTCCCGGTTTTTCTCCAGGTATTGCAAGAAATTTTCTGTTGACTTCTCAAGTGCATCTTCGGCCCTCGCAGATAGAAGAATCAATTGATAGTTTCTACTTTGCGATGAATCCTCTCTTTGAGGTGCTTCTTCAAGAATCACATGAGCATTTGTTCCGCCGATGCCAAAAGAACTCACCCCTGCTCTTAAGGGACAGCCGTTACTCTTCCATTCCTTTAACTCTGCATTTATATAGAAGGGACTATTCTCGATACCGATGTTTTGATTCGGACTCTCAAAATTCAGGTTTGGAGGAATACACCTGTGCTTTAATGACAGGATAGTTTTTATAAAACCCGCCACTCCGGCGGCACTGTCTGAGTGCCCGATATTGGTCTTAACAGAGCCGATTCCGCAGTGTTTTTTCTCATGAGATTTTTTTATCCTGAATACCCTTTTTAAAGCTTCTACTTCAATAGGGTCCCCAAATACGGTTCCTGTTCCATGAGCTTCTATATAACTAATAGTTCCCGGTTCCACTTCCGCCATTTGTAAAGCGGCTTTTATGACCTCTACCTGACCTTCTACACTGGGAGCCGTGTAACCGACTTTCCTGTTTCCATCATTGTTAGCGGCTGAGCCTTTGATAACAGCATGGATCGTATCTCCGGCAGCAGCGGCAGCATCAAGCCGCTTTAAGACAACGATTCCTACGCCTTCTCCATCTATGGTTCCCGCCGCCCTGGCATCAAAGGCCCGGCAGTGGCCATCGGGTGAGAAAATCATGCCCTCTTGATAAAGATACCCGGACTTTCCCGGGAAGCCTATAGTTACACCACCGGCTAAGGCCATATTACATTCACCGGTCAACAATCCCCGGCAGGCCTGGTGAATGGCAACCAATGAAGTTGAACATGCCGTTTGCACGGTAACGGCAGGTCCTGTCAAGTTTAATTTATACGCGATGAGTGTACTAAAAAAATTACTATTTAAATACAATGCTTCAAATTGTTCCGAACCATCTTCTTTTTGAATTAAATTCGAATATATCCAGCGAAGATTAGGAGTGAGCCCGGCATAAAGACCGATCAACCCGGTATAACCTCCAGGGGCATAACCGGCATTTTCCAGGGCCTCCCATGAGCATTCATGAAAAAGCCGTACCTGGGGGTCCATCACCGCTGCTTCTTTTGGAAGGTAATCAAAAAAAGAGGCATCAAAATACTCTCTGTCTGAGATAATCCCCCTGGCTTTTATGTAGTTAGGATTCTCCAGCACTTCCGGCTCGATTCCTTCCTTTGTTAACTCCTTGGCTGAAAAAAAAGAGATAGATTCAATCCCATTTTTTAAATTCTCCCAAAATTTTTCAACATTTTTAGCCCCGGGAAACCTTCCGGCCATACCAATGACCGCTATTTCCAACCCTGTACTTATATCTTTTTCTTTTATTTGTGTCATCTCAGGATTCACCTGTCTTTTATTAATATTTTACAAAAGTTAGCAAAAAAAACTAACTTTTTTACGATACCCTTTTTAGGAGCTGCCGCGAAGCGGCTTATAGGTTGGGGACGCTCTCCCCCTTTTGAAATACCTGTTTCATCATGCTTTTACCCTCATTTATCAGCTTACTGCGGTTACTTTCTCTTCCCGGCTCAGCTTCCTTTCCTCCATTATTCTTTAAATTCAGTGTCAAGGCACGAATCGTAGGATAAGTAAACATTGTTACAATGGGAATATCACGGCCAATTGCTTCTTGTAATTTACTATTCACTTCGATTATATTCAACGAATTTCCGCCAAGGTCAAAAAAATTATCATTGATACCTACTCTATCCAGGTTGAGTACATCTTTCCAGAAACCGGCAATTTGTTTTTCCATACCTGTTTGCGGCGCCACAAAAGTGGCTCCCGATTGTGCGCGGCTAATTTGGGGCTGGGGCAGAGATTTGCGGTTTACTTTTCCATTGGCTGTCAGGGGAATCTGCTCCAATTGTAGGAAATAGTTGGGTATCATATACTGAGGTAATTGCTGCGATAAATAATTTCTCAGTTCAGGGGTGGAAAGTTCCTCCCCGGACCTGGATTTATTGGAAACAAAATATGCACATAAAAGCTTATCCTCTTTCTTAACCTGCCTCTCCAATTCATATCGAATACGCTTTGTAAAATTTTCGTAACCTTTCCTGGTTACCCGGCAATCGAGGTCTTCTTTGACATTTTTCAGTGTTAGATGGACCAATCGTCTCTCCCAACTGGTGGGGCTGCCGTAAAAATGGAAGCCTCTTCCCAACAAATGTGCATAGTCGCCGACCTGTTTAATGGGACAATTGGTGGAGTAAATGGAATAGGATTTCCTGGTTTTCCAGTAAGGGTCCCTGTTATTTAGGTAAGCGATCATCTTTTCATTTGAAATATCGCAAAAGCGGTAAAAATCCAAAAATTCCACCTCATCATACACAGAACCATCGTTTACCACATCAATATCTATATAATCAAAGAAATTTTTCTCTATCTCATGAATGCTTCCCTGGAATTTGAACACTTCGTTTTCCAGTTCCTTTTCATCGGTAATGCCTTGCCGGAGGAACATGAACAGTTTATTGTCGATAATTTGTCCCCGGGATAATGTAGCTCCTACTACAACTTTTATATTATTTTGCAGGGCATACTCAGCGGCAAGAGAAGAGGAGGTGAGAAAACAACCCCGGCACACGGTGTGGGCTGTCTTAATACTTTCTGCCAGGATGCGTTCCGTATTTTTATTGGTTAATACTATATGATCCACATCTAAGCTAGATGTGATCACCTTTATGTTTTTCATATTGGCTTTTCCCATATAACCGTTATCATAAGTGGCTGCCAATACCTTAAATCCCATCTCAACCAGGCGATACAAAGCGTAAGCAGCACCCCTTCCGCCGCTGTAAAGCAGGAGACAATCATAAATTCCTGTCTTTTCTTTATTCGCGTCTTTAATGGCCTGCTCCAGGTGGGCCAATGTCTTAAAATAAGCATCCAATGTCACTTTATACGTTAAAAAATCCCGGCATATCCCACAAATGCCATCTTCATTAATGGTTATCCCCGGGTATTTAGAGGTAATTCCGCACCTCTTGCAGGAACGAATGATATCTTGTGACTCTTGACTGTCTTTTATAACAACGACACAATCGGCGATAGATTTATGACCCAGGAGAGCCGTTCGTATCTCTCCCAATTCGATGCGATAGCCCCTGATCTTAACCTGGTCGTCTGTTCTACCCATTATTTCGATGGTTCCGTCTTCCAGCCATCTACCGATATCACCGCTTCTGTACAATTTACCGTCTCCATAGGGATTCTCAATAAAGGATGCCTCTGTTTGTTCTCGATTATTAATATAGCCCCTGGCAACACTGCTGCCGGCTATATATATTTCTCCTGCCACATTCACAGGCAAGAGCCGCAAATCGGGCGACAGGATATAAATCTTATTATTGGCAATGGGTTTCCCGATGGGTACGATGGCCCGATTATTATCCCGGTCAAGATCATAATAGGTGTTGTTTATAGTACACTCCGTGGGACCATAGGTGTTGACGATGTTCCCTTTATAAAAGGCATAAAAACTCTTAACCACATCCATTTGAATGGGCTCTGCGCCTATGATTAGCCGCGGTAGTTTCAATAGAGGTTTTTCGACTTTCCTGTTTAAAAGGTAAGTCATCCCGGTTACCAGGGTGGCGGGACAGTACATCATGGATAAACTCGAATCTTCGGCCATCAGTTTGATCAAATACTCCGCATCCCTGCTTTGCTGTCTGTTTAGCAGTTTGACGCTGCCTCCAACAGCCAGGGGCCAGAAAATTTCCCAGACCGAGGGATCAAAAGTTAAATTGGTACGCTGCACAATCACATCTTCTTTTCCCAATTGAAACTTCTCCTGCATCCAATAGATACAATTATTGACCTGGCGATGTTCCACCATAACTCCTTTGGGTTTACCGGTGGAACCTGAAGTGTACATTACATAAGCCAGGCTGTGGCTGCCGGCAACGGATTCCAGGTTATGCGAATCTTCTTCGGCTATTTTGTCGGCAATTTTATCCGGCAGTATAACCTGGCGAGACTTATCTTGTACCGGAAAATCCGTAACATAGACAATACCGTTAATTCGTTCCAGCACATCGGGTCCCGGTAATTTGAAACCGTTATCCAGCATCTCTTCGATCAATTCGCCCAGAGTATACTCTCCTTCACCAATAACCACCAGGTCTATATTCTTATCTTTTATGATGGTATCGTAATCACTGGAGGCATAAGGACCACCGGTAATAACGGGAACATCGATTCCCCACTGCCGGATCAAAGCAGCGGTTTCATGAAAAAACTCTTTAAAGAAGGTCAGGGTACGGATGCCGATGAGTTCCGGTTTGTAATCCAGGATTAATTCCCGTAATTCCTCGAAGCAGTCGAAGTCATTACCGGATTTGTAAATCCTACCGTCTATCTTTTTTCCAAACCGCTGTTCCAGGTATGTTAATAGGTAATTCTCACCCAGCGGCTGCTCTACCACCCGGTAAAGCATTTGATAAGAACTGAAATGCTGCGACAAATCCAGGAATAATATCCGCCTGGCCCCCGGTTTTATCTCCCGAACTTCTACGGAACCGGCAAAAATCGCATCACTTTCCCCTTCACAGTTATGATCCCCGGGAACCTCGATGCCTTCTAACCCGGCAAATTCGATAACGTCACGGATACCTTTAATCTCAGTGGGCAGGTAGGCATTGTATTTCTGGGCCAGTGCTTCTTCACTCAATATTCTCATCTGCACCGGCAGTACCTGCTGCAGACGCTCCTTTGAAAGGAAGTACTCATTTAAAAAATTGGCCTGGTATTTACGGGTAAAACTCTTAGGAAATGGCAGGGTTTCGGGAAGCTCATGAAAGGCCCGGTCTCTGGATTTCATAATGTCTTCTTTGGAAATTCCCTGTTCCAGGGCAAAGGCTTCCATCTCGGTATTTGGAAAGATCTTTAAAATATGGATATATGGAAAATGGAGCCATTTGCTGTCTTTTATAAAATCAAGGGTCATCATGGCTTCTTCTTCGGTTTCCGAAGGGAAGCCGTGCATGGTGGCCATTTCAAGGATGATGCCGGGATGGGCAGTTGCGATATAATCCACCACCTGCCTGAATTTATTTAAGTCCAGGTTCTTCTTGAGCAATTTTTGCAGTCTGGGGGAGGCACTTTCCAATGAAAGATTAATACCGCAAGTGCCGGCTTCCACCATCAGGTCAATGTAACCTGGGGTCATAATATCTCCCCGCAGGCCGTTGGGGAAAAATATCTGCACCTGCAGCTTATTTTTAATGATTTTTTGAAATAAGCGTCGGCTTTCCCGGCTGCTGAGGTTAAAACAATCATCAATCACCGCAAAATTGCTGACTCCATTCTTATAAAAGTATTCGATCTCCCCATATATATTTTCAGCACTGCGAAAAACATGTTTTTTGGACCATATTTTATGACAGTAGAGACATTCGTATGGGCACCCCCTGGTGGTTTGCAGGGAGATACAATTGGTTACACTGGCCATCCCGATCTTGTTTTTGTATTTGCCCAGGTCAATGAGGGAACGATCCGGAACCGGCAGGCTGTCAAAATCTTTTATAGGGACGCGTGGGGGGGAGATTTCGATGCGGATATC
>JAGLQA010000121.1 GCA_023137075.1 Candidatus Aminicenantota bacterium | reverse complement strand
TGTTCTCCTCGAAATCTCGAAGCACCGTAAAGGGTATTGCTTCTTGTGTTTCACTATCGGTCAACAGTGTTCGGGCACTGGAGTTCCTAAGCATATGCTGCACTCTCTCCTGCGGTGTCCCCGGGTCAATGGGTAAATAAGCTCCGCCGGCCTTTAAAATTGCCAGCAATCCCACTACCATATCTAAGGAACGTTCGGTCATAATACCTACTACCGCTTCGCTACTTATACCATTCTTCCTCAATATTCTTGCCAATCGATTGGCTTTCCGGTTCAACTGCTTATAACTAAATGACCGGGTCTTTTGCGCTTCCCTATCTTCAAAATATATGGCGCGATTATACGGCGTTTTCTCCACCTGCTCTTCGAATAAACGGTGAATCGTTTTATCCGGGGGATAGGCAGTTTCGGTATTGTTAAATTCGACCAATAATTGATTCTTTTCCTGCTCTGAGAGTATGGCGATGCTGCCTATCTCCAGGTCTATTTGCTGCAGGGCTCCTTCCAACACACGGGTGAAATGTTTGATGATTCTCTCAACAGTGGTTTTTTTATATAGGAAAGCGTTGTACTCCACTTCCCCTTCGGTGTATTCGGCACCTCTAGAGAAAGAGAAAATCAAATTAAGAGGAATATCACTGAGATATTTTTTATAATGGATGTTTTCAAGCAGCAGTGCGGTATCGAACAGGGGGAAATCATGCCCTGAATAGGGTATCTCCAACTTTTGCAGCAGCATCTCGATGGAATAGTTTTGATTTTCATCCGCTTCGATAATGGTCCCTCTTACCTGCAGCAGCAATTCTTTAAAGGTTATGTCGTCTGTCACTGGATTTCTTAAAGCAAGCACCGTATTGATGAATCCTGCCTCGGTTTCCTGCTTAAAAATGGGGGTTCCTACTATGATATCTTTATTCCCGGTATATTTATCCAGTAATACCACTAAGGAGGTGATTAAAACCATATACAATTTCGGGTCGGAATCCTTGCATAACTTCATTAACAGCGAAAAAATCTTCCCGCTAAAGCGGAATTTAACACTCTCCATAACCGGCTTACTCTCCCTTGCTTTCGGGAAATCATATGGGAAAGCGCTTTTTACCAGCTTTCCCGACAACTTATTCAACCAGTAGTTTTCCTCCCTGGTAAATTGACGGGAGACAACTGCTACTTCTCCCATTCCTGTTGTGTTCGTGTCTAACGCTTCCATATTACCTCCTTTTGCTAAAATCCGAAATCTCCTTCATCCTGTTGAAGAATCTTCGATTTAGCCTGCCTTAAACCGGGATCATCCACCACCTGTTCCACTTCATCTTGAAAGGTATCTTTACAGAAAATATAGTCTCTCTCATGAGTCAACTGGAACGCCACGTCGCTGGGCCTGACACTTTCAGCCTTGTAATTTGATGAACGCTCCCGGAGAATTTTATCGAAACGCTCCCAGCGCACAACCACTTCATGAGGCGAAAGTTTATCTTCGAATTTGTAAGAAGGCGCTCCTCTAACATCACTGAAGCCAAAATGCCTTACATTGTCAAAACATCTATCCTGTTTGAAAAATTCTACAAGCTCTGCGAACATCTCTTCTGTCTCCCCTGGAAATCCGACCAGGATATCGGTTTCTAAAAACAGGTGCGCACACTCCTTCTTGAGAGTCTTGATAATTTCATATATCTCCGAAAATACACAGGGTCGGCCCATTCTTTTAAGAAGTTGATCATTGATATGCTGCAGTCCCACGTGCAGTTCTTTGACGATCCCTCGCTTACACAAGGATAATATTCCGCTTGCATATTTTTGCAGCCAGCGGATATGCAAACTCCCGAAATTTAATTCTACATGCGCGTCAATAGCTAACAGGGATTCGGTTAACTCGATAATGTCGGTATCGATATCTATACCATAAGCCAATGTATCTTCTCCCATTAAGTATATTCTCCTATTCCCCCGCTCGACAGCTTTCCTGAACTGCCTTAAAATTTCCTCCTTTGGTGTACTATTAATATAACCTTTTGCTTTATTAATGACACAAAAGGTGCACTGACGCAAACAGCCCCGGGCTATTTTAATATGGAAATATTCATTCTTTTCGTCTATTTTACACAATTTATGGGGCCTGAATATATTATTGGGGGTAATCTCAGCAAAAGGTATCTGCGCATTGATGATCTCGTCCAACATCTCCTCCCGGTCAAAATTAATTAATTTAACGGCCAGGTTCTTTATTAATTCCGGCTCATGGGTTTTTGTTTGACAGCCCATTATGATAATGTTGCTCTCCAGGAAGTGGATTGTTTTTAATTCCTCGATGGTTCGGAGTACCTTTTCATGCATCACATCGTGAAAACCGCAGCAGCATATAATAACTTTATCGACATTAAAATCCTCAGCAATAATCCAGCCATTGGATTTGAAATATTTTTCAATATGGGAATAATACTGAATGTGTCTCTCGCAATTAACATTGTTGGTAACGATTGCTGCCTTTTTTTTTACTAATACCGAATTATTTTTCATTTTACCTTCCTTAAAGAAGAATAAGGAGGGCACTTTTTAGAAACCAAAATCAATGCTGTCCTCCTTTAAAACATTAGAACTGGCAACTGCCAGGTCATAGGAAATAGCGATATCTCCAATTCGAATCGCCCTATTGTCTACTACTTGATTTAAAATATGAATGTATCGCTGCGCAAATCTTTCAGCAGTGGCTTTTTTAAACAACACCGTGGAGTATTCCAGTTCCATTTCTATCGCATCATTAACTTCCCTGCAAGCCAACTGCAGATCAAAACGGGACACTCCGGTTTCAACCCTATATGGGGTCACCTGCAAGTTTTCAACCTTTATATCCTCAACATCCATATTCTGCACCACAAATGCCACATCAAACAGGGGATTCCTGCTGAGATCATTAGGAATTCCCAATTTGTTTACCAACTCTTCAAATGGGCAGCCTTGATTTTCATACCCTTTTAACGCATTCTCTTTAATTTCTGCCAAAAACTCTTCAAAAGATTTATCTTCTTCAAGTCGATTCCTGGTGACCAGGGTATTCACGAAGAAACCGATGATATAACCAAGATCAGCGTGCGTTCTTCCGGCAATTCCGAGGCCTACTACCACATCCTTTTGCCCGGAATATCTCGATAATAAAATAGTATAAACAGCTAACAACACCATATTTAAAGTTGCCCCGGTCTTTTCGGCCAATTCCTGCAATTTTCTGGCCGGTGACTCATCTAACTTAAAATGAAGACAATCTCCCGCAAAGGACTGCACCGGTGGCCTTGGATAATCTGTGGGGATATCAAGGAGCGGCACACCATCTTTAAATCTATCCGACCAATACTTCTTCTGCTTTTCCCGGGTTTTTCTTCCCTTTTCATTATTATGCCACTCCGAAAAATCTTTGTACTGGATTCTTAATGAAGGCAATTTTTCTCCCCGGTAAAGCGCCAGGAAATCTTTTATAAATATAGCGGTAGAAACACCATCTGTTATGATATGATGCATATCGAATAACAGCAAGTGTTTTTCCCCGGCCAATTGTTTAAGTTCTACCCTTAATAACGGTGTCTTACTCAAATCGAAAGATTTAATGAATTCATTCAGGGCACTTTTAATTAAATCTTCATCTTCATTTTGGCGAAGCTTTAATTCCACACTTATGCCTGTATTTTCGATCCGGAAATCAACACTCTCATGTATTACCTGCACAGGTTTTCCCTTCCGCAAAGAAAATGATGTGCGCAAGCTTTCATGTCTTTTGATCAAAACATGCAGCGTATCCTCAAACCGCTGCTTATCAAGCTTGCCCTTCATTATCCAGGCAGCCGGTAAATTGTAAACAATCCCTGCATTGCCTATCTCATCAAGTATAAATAATCGCTTTTGTGCAGACGATAATTCATAGTACTCTTTCTTTTCCACCGGTTTTATAGGAGTGTATTTGTCCTCCGCCATACTCCTGATATATTCGGACAATCCTCTTATAGTTGGGGTTTTAAACATCCGCGACAACGGAACTCTTGCATTTAGTTTTTTGTATATTTCCAGGGACACCACATTTGCCTTCAGTGAATGCCCACCCAACTGAAAAAAACCGGAATCTATACCTATAATATCTTTTTCTATTCCCAGTACCCCATACCATATCTCTACCAACTTTTTCTCGATTTCATCCCGCGGTGCTGTATAGCTCTCTCCCTGTCCCAGGACTACAGGCTGCGGTAATGCCTTCCTGTCTACCTTTCCGGAAGGAGTTAAAGGTATCTTATCCAACCGCACAAAATATGACGGTATCATATAATCCGGTAAATGCTGCGAGAGTTTAACTCTCAGTTCGTCCCTACCCGGTTTTTCACCTGTAACAATATATGCTGCCAGGTATCTATCCCCGGTTCCATCCACACCATCTACAACTACCGCTTCTTTTACCTCACTGCAATTTAGTAATCGACTTTCGATCTCTTTCAACTCTATCCTGAAACCCCTTATTTTAACCTGGTGGTCCATGCGACCTAAAAATTCAATATTACCGTCCGACAGCCAGCGCGCCAGATCCCCGGTTTTATAAATTTCCCCGGTAATTTTGCTCTCATCAGGTATATAGGACTTATTAAGCCTATAAAAATTAACCGGGAATTTTTCCGCAGTGAGAGCCGGGTTGTTCAGGTAGCCGCGGGCCAGACCGATTCCTGCGATGCACAGTTCACCGGGCACTCCGACGGGCTGTAAATGATTACCCTTATCCATAATATAGAGTTTTACATTTTGCAGCGGCTTACCGACCGGTATATCCCTGAAGCCATCCCACTCCTGCAACGAATACTTACCGGCATACACTGTCCCTTCTGTGGGGCCATATAAATTCTCCAACTTCACCCGGGTATTTAGACGCCTGAACCGGCTCACCAACCCGGGAGAGAGCGCTTCTCCGGCTAAAAAGATGTATTCCAGGTGGGCTAATTTTCCACTGCCCAGGTGCTCCAGCAGGTCTACAAATGTATGAAACATTGCCGGAACAAAATTAATGTGAGTCACCTTTTCCTTTTCGATTATCTCTAACAATTGTCGAGGATCCTTTTCACTATTTTGTTCCAGAACTGCCAATTTACCTCCTCCTAAAAAAAACCCGAATAGCTCGGTTACCGATACATCAAATATATAAGAGGTTTTTAACAAAAAAACATCCGCATCCCGGAAAGCATATTCTTTATTCAATGCTAATAATAGATTGATAACCGAGCGATGTTCTACCACCACACCTTTAGGTGCCCCTGTGGAACCCGATGTATACATCAAATATGCCATGTCCATCGACGCATTTACATTCTCTATCCTATCATTTTCACATCTATACAAACAGTCGTTCTCCAGGTCAATGATCTCGCATACTCCCTTCATCCGGTCGATAAACTTTTTTTGCGTAAGTAATAATTTTACAGTACTATCCACAAGCATGTATTTGATTCTTTCTACAGGATAATTCGGTTCCACAGGTAAATATGCTCCACCAGCTTTCAAGACACTGAGTGTCCCCAAAATCATCTCTAACGATCGTTCCGTTTTTACTCCGACAATAGAGCCTGGTTTTACGCCCTTTGCTCTTAACATATTTGCCAATTGATTAACTCTGCAATTCAACTCCCTGTATGTGATACACTTACATTGCCATACTACTGCCGTATGTGCCGGTCTATTCTCCAACTGCTCCTCGAATAATTCCGGGATTGTGTTATTTCCAGGATAACCGGTTCCTGCATCGTTAAAATCAAATAACAATTGTGTTTTCTCTTCCTCGGAAATTATTTCAATTTCTAATATTTTTTTCCCGGGATCATCGATTACCGATGATATTATCTTCTTAAAATATTCGCTAAATCTTTTTATTGTTGACTCTTTAAACAGTTGAGTACTGTATTCAAGATTAAAAACCAGGTTTCCCCCAGTCTCCAATCCTTCTAAACAGAGATCAAATTTTGCTGTCTTACGTTTGTATTCGTAGGGTCTAAGTTTTAATCTCGCTATCTCTAATCCCGAAAAAACTGCATCCTGCAGCACAAACAAAACATCAAATAAGGGATTTCGGCTTGCATCTCTATTTAATGCTATCTTTTCAACAAGGTCTTCAAACTGGTAATCCTGGTTCTCAAAAGCAGTTAATGTCCGGCCTCTTAAATCTTTCAATAATTCTTTACAGCTCTTCTCTCCTACCGGATAATTCCTCAGCGGTAGGGTATTGACAAACATCCCGATTACTTTATCTAACTCCGCATACCTCCTGCCTGCTGTGGGGCAGCCCACTATTATCTCCTCCTGTCCGCTTATCTTTGCTAAAAATACATTAAACAGGGACAGTAACACCATATATAGAGTCGCCTCCTCCTTTAATGCCAGCGTTTTTAATTTCTCCGTTTCCTCTCTTCCTATGTTAAATGCTAAAGTGCTTCCTGCAAAACTCCGAACTGCAGGCCTTACAAAATATAAGGGAAGATTTAGTACCGGTACTTCTCCCGGAAATTCTCTGAGCCAGTATTCTTGCTGTCTCTTTATCGCTTCTTTCTCCTTCTTAATACTCTGCCACTCCGTGAAATCTTTATACTGTATCACGGGCAGCGGTAACTCTTCTCCATCATATAGGGAGATAAACTCTTCAATAAACACACCTATCGAAATTCCGTCAGATATGATGTGGTGCATGTCCACCATAAGGATGTGGGAGTCGGCGCCCCCAACAACTAAGGGGGAGGCTGGTTTTATCAGCTCTACCCGGAGCAGGGGTGCTTGAGACAGATCAAAGGGGCGGATGAAAGCATTTTGGGTTTGATGAATCAAATCCCTTGGGTCGGTTTCCTGTTTTTTTCTGATCCCTTCTTTTTCTTCTCTATCGCCTACTACCTCCTGCCTATTTCCTGCTTTATAATATTCTATTTCAAATTCGATATCAATGGGACTATGTATTTTCTGTACCGGTTCTTCATTAATCATCTCGAAAGAGGACCTTAAGCTTTCATGTCTATGTATCAATTTCCCAAAGATTTCTTCCATTTTGGATTTATCAAGCTCGCCTTCCAGGAGAACTGTTGACGGTATGTTATAAGCTGTGCTCTCCATGTCCATTTGATGCAGTAGATACAATCTCTTTTGTGCTGATGATAATCGGTAATACTCCTTTTCTTCTGCCGGTTCTATAGACCTATATTTACTTCCGGGCGTTTGATTAATATAGCCGGATAAACCTCTTATGGTGGGTATTTCAAAAATTTTGCCGAGGGGTACTTCGATATCAAATTCTTTGTGTATCCGGGCCAACAAACTTGTTGCTCTTAATGAGTGACCGCCCAAATCAAAAAAATTATCGTCAATTCCTACCACAACTTTATGTTGTACAGCGTCAGGTTCTAAATTCAATACTTCCAACCATAATTCAACCAATCTCTCTTCCACTCTATTCCTGGGGGCAACATACTTTCTGCCTGTCCTCCCTATCTCCGGTTCCGGTAAGGCTTTAATATCAATCTTGCCGTTGGGGGTTAAGGGCATTTTCTCCACTGCTACAAAATAAGAGGGGATCATGTAATCCGGGAGACTGGCGGCTAAATATTCCTGCATCCTTCCGGGATCAAACGTTTCGCACCTGTGACCAATTCCCTCCCTGTTCCGTACTACAATGTAGGCACAGAGATATTTCCCAACGGGTTTAAAGGGTGTCGAACCTGGAGCTTCACGCGCTATCACTATTACCTCTTTGACCTCTTTAAGAGTAAGCAGCTGGTTCTCTATCTCACCCGGTTCTATCCTGAAGCCCCTTATCTTTACCTGTTGATCGACCCTGCCAAAAAACTCCACGGTTCCGTCAGGCAGCCACCTGGCCAGGTCACCGGTCTTGTAAAAAAGGCCCGAATGATGAGTAGTACTGCGCTTCACGCCATACTTTAACCCACCCCGCCC
>JAGLQA010000120.1 GCA_023137075.1 Candidatus Aminicenantota bacterium | reverse complement strand
AAGAGGGGCAGCTTAACTATTACTGATATAGGCGTTTTCGCTCCCGGACCGGGGCATGATAATATCTCCGTCATACTCGCTCAGGATGTAGCTTCCTGCTGAAATGATAAGCGTATCACCGGGTTCTAAGCGACGTGAGGCAAAACCAGGAGAAGCCCAGGGTTTCTCCTGGCTGCCGGGGTTGGAGTTACTGCCTGTTATCGCCACATAATAGGCGTTTCCCTCGTGCTCGATAATATTTCCTTTATCCCGGCAATTTAGGTTGAGAAAAATGAAAAAAATCAGAACACTTCGTATGAAAATTTTTACTATTTTTTTCATTTTTTTACTCATTGATTGTATTATATACATGTAATAAAAAATTTCAAGCCCCTATCTATTGAGCCTCGCCTCAGGGGCTTGAAATAAAAAGCTATATCATTTAAAATATCCCAATTGATGTCGAATTTTTTATCAATGAAGCAACTATGAAAAGGAGATAAAATGTTTAAACGGATATTATTTGCATTCTTTGTGCTGTTGTTTTTCGGTTTAATGCAAGTGACGGCGGCTGCCTTTGCCCGGTACCCGGCACCTTCGCCGGATGGCTCTACCCTGGTTTTCTCGTACCAGGGTGATTTATGGTCTGTCCCTGTTAACGGTGGACGGGGCCTTCGCCTCACGGTCCATGAGGCTTACGACAGCTACCCGGTCTGGTCACCGGACGGCAAAGAGATTGCCTTTTCTTCCGACCGTTACGGCAATGACGATATCTATGTGATTCCCGCGGAAGGGGGTGCGGCCCAACGCTTAACATATTTTTCGACAGATGACCGCATGTGTGATTGGCTGCCCGGCGGGGGAGGCCTGGTATTTGCGGCAAACCGGGATTTTTATTATCATCGCGTGCCCGTGCTCTACAGGGTGCCGCGGTCCGGGGGCACACCGAAGAAAATGGGGGCCTTTTTTGCCAACGAAGGAAAAATCTCCCCCGATGGTAAGTGGCTTGTCTTCTCCTTAGGGAGATACGATTGGGCCAGGAAACGATACCGCGGCAGCAGCAGCCTGGATCTCTGGCTCTATAGTATTGAATCCGCGGATTTCAAACGGCTGACCGAGCACGATGGCAATGACTATTTGCCCATGTGGTCTGCAGACAGTCAAACCATCTACTATGTGACCGACAAAGACGGCACCTTCAATATCTGGTCCATGGATATCTCGGGGAGCGGCAAAAAACAACTGACCCGTCATAATAGCGACGGTGTTCGTTTTTCCGCCATATCTAAAAACGGCAAAATCATTGTCTACGAATGGGGGACCGGCATCTACACCATCGCTGCTTCCGGCGGCGAACCCCGAAAAGTTGAGATTTCCGCCCCAACCGAAGAAAAAGTCAACCAGGTGGAGTGGAAAACCTTTAGCAGCGAAGCCTCGGAAATGGCTCTTTCCCCCGATGAGAAACAGCTTGCCTTTGTCGTTCGCGGTGAAGTATTTGTGATGAAAAACGAAAAGAATCCCGGTAAAGCAGTGAGACTTACCGACACACCGGCCCGTGAGAGTGATATTACCTGGTCGCCGGACAGCGAAGCCTTAGTTTATGTTTCGGACCGGGAAGGAAATAAAGATCTGTTTATCGTGAAATCGATAGACCCGGCGGAAAAAAGGCTGGCCCGTTCTTTGAAGTTGACCACCCTGCGGTTTACCCTATCGGAAAAGGATGAATACGCGCCGCAATTTTCACCTGACGGCAGTAAGTTAGCTTATATTGAGGGATTGGGTGACCTGAAGATTATCGACATGAAAACGCAAAAAACCAGCCGCCTCTTAAAGGGTTGGGCCGAACCGGAATACAGTTGGTCGCCCGATTCAAAATGGATTGCCTATTCGCTAGACGATAACGAATTTAACCGGGACATCCGGATTATACCTGCTGCCGGAGGAGATTCCGTCAATATTACGCAGCATCCCGATGCCGACGGCAATCCTGTCTGGTCCGAAGATGGCCGTAAATTAGCCTTTACCTCCCGGCGCATCGGTGACAGCGAAGACATATGGATGGTCTTTCTGCGCCGCGAAGATGAAGAAAAGACAAAGGAAGACTTTAAAGAGGAAGAGGGAAGGGAAAAAGAGCAAGCGGACCGGAAGGATAGAGATAAAAAAGATAAAAAAGGGAAGAAAAAAGCGGCAGTGCGAATCGATTTTGAAGATATCCACCGCCGTTTACGGCGTGTGACCTCTTTAGAAGGTTCCGAAAGCCGGGTGTCGATCTCCCCGGACGGCAAAACCTTCATGTTTACGGCCAATATCGAAGGACGGAACGATCTCTGGAGCGTTAAGTGGGACGGCGCTGAACTGAAACGCATCACAAAGGGTGGCCAATCCCCCAATCATATCCAGTGGACAAAAGACGGCAAGAAGTTGTTTTACCTGTCCCTGGGCAAGATCAAATCAATTACGAAGGAAGGAAAAGTCTCGAAACTCATCCCCTTCCAGGCGAAAATGACCATAAATCACCGGGCGGAGCGGCTGCAGAAGTTTGATGAGGGTTGGCGCACCTTGAACCGGTATTTTTATGATCCGGGCTTTCACGGTATCGATTGGCAGGCCATGAAGAAGAAATACCGGCCTGTGGCCGCGGAACAGGCGACTATCCGCGGATTTAATGATGTGGTGACTTTGATGTTGGGCGAACTCAATGCCTCCCATTTAGGTATAAGAGGCCCCGTCACCGGCCCCCGTATTTCGACCGGCATGCTAGGGCTTCGCTTTGACGAATCCTATAAGGGCCAGGGGTTGAAAGTCGAAAGTGTGCTGCCCGAAGGCCCCGGCGATATCGCCGCTGCCCGGGTATACTCCGGGGAAACCTTGATACGAATCGGCGACAAAGAGATCGATGCCGGCACAAATATTCATGCCCTGCTAAATGAAACGGTCGGTGAACGTGTACCAATCACCCTGCTCTCGAAGGATAAGAAGGAACGTTCATTGGTGGTTCGCCCAATCGATAAACAACGATTCGATGACCTGGAATACAAACGCTGGGTAAAGGCCAGGCGTCAAAAAGTAGACCAGTGGAGCGGCGGTAAATTGGGCTATGTGCATATCAGGGGAATGAGTATGCCCGGTTTTGAGCAGTTTGAAATGGAACTCTATTCTGTGGCTCACGGCAAAGAGGGACTCATCATCGATGTGCGCAACAACGGCGGCGGTTGGACCACCGATTACATGCTGGCTGTGCTTTCCCCCCGGCCCCATGCGTATACCATTCCCCGGGACGGAGAGAAAGGGTACCCCTTATCGGAACGCCTGCCTTTTTATGCCTGGAGCAAACCGGTCACGGTCATGTGCAACGAATGGTCTTTCAGCAACGCCGAAATCTTTCCCCATGCCGTCAAAACCCTGAAACGGGGCAAAGTCGTCGGTTCTCCCACCGGTGGACTGGTGATTAGTACCGGTGGTATTTCGTTAATCGACGGCGCTTCTTTCCGGGTTCCCTTCCGCGGCTGGTATACCCTGTCCACCGGGCTGAACCAGGAAAATAACGGCTGCATCCCCGATGTGGTGGTGTGGGATCAACCGGGAGATCGGGGCGCCGACAGGGACCCCCAGTTAAAAAAAGCGGTGGACGTTTTATTAAAGGATGTGGCAAAATAACCGGACACCGCCGCGAGATTAAAAGGCTTCGAATACCGAAAAATAGAAGCCGGATACACCTTTCCCGAAACCGATGTCAAACCGGACATACATCTTTTCATTTTTATTAAACAGGTAACGCAAGCCAAAACCGTAAGAATATTTGAGATTATCAAACTTAAAATCGCGGAACCGGTGCGCCACGTCCGAAACACCGGCAAATCCCACCGCTCCAAATCTCCAGAAAACAGGCAGCCGGTACTCGGCCTGTAACACCACCACATTTCTGTCCCGGTAACGTCCTTCATAATACCCTCTCATCACATATTGCCCTCCCATCCGGGATAATTTGTGGAAAGGCACGGTCCCGGTCTGGTTCTGGACAATAGATTGAACAGCCAGCACATGGGAAGAAAAAAGAGGGAAATATTTACGCAGGTCGAGCCGGTAACTCTGGAAGGTATATTCGCTGCCGATTATCTTGTTGAAAAACCGGGCCGTAAATCTACAAAATTCTCCGCGGCGGGGAAAAAAAACGTTATCACGGGAATCCAGGTTCGCCAGCAGGCTGATCCCGGACAACAAACTGTCCTGGCTGCCGGGAATATCACCCTTTGAAAGGAGTTGGCCCTCTTCGAGTTCGATCATACTAAATTTTTGAAAATCATAGCGCAGCCCGAGGTTAACATGCTTCCTGATTTTTTTCAGAAAGGAGATCTCTATGCCGAAAATATGCGGCGTAAAAAACTCTTCCTGTTCATCAGGCACATAGCTTCCGATTCCGAAAAACTTATCGGGATATTTCTGGAAAACGATATCCGCAATAATATGGTAATCTCCTTTTTTCAGATAGATATCCCCGGTAAGCAGAGCTTTGAATTGTTTATTTTGCGTATAGATCAAAACCGGCGATATAGTGGATGGCCGATATTCCCGGTTACTGTCCCCTAACCTGAAAACATAATTCCCGGCCACGCCGTAAGCAATCCGCGTCTCCGGTAAATAAAAGAGGATGGGGGAAATGAGAAGGCCGCTGTTTTTTTTATTTCTTAACTCTGCAACCTGTTTGTCTTCATCGTCATCTGCCCTATCGCCAGAGACATTGAAGAAACAAAACAGGATGAGGAAAACCAACAAAACTATTCTCTTTTTCACAAAACCCATCATTTAAATTGGATATTATTACAACCATACCGTCACGTTGACTAATAAAAACTTATTTTACCCTATTTTGCAATGTATTTCAACCCACCCACCGGTTTTACCCACAAATTCTTTTAAGGAGACAAATCTTTCAATTTTTCAATGAAAAAAATCGTTTTTACAACCTAAATCCGGTTTTACAAAATATTCTCCTTCTTTTTACTCGATTCTCTGACCGGATACAGTCTTGGCGAGCGACAATTAATAAACAACAAAAAAATTTTTAACTTTATGACTTTCGCTATTTAACACCATACAACCTGTACCATTTGGTTTAAAGTATAGTATAAAAACGACTTGACCATTTTTCTGTACAATATCATGTATGTTAAAATCCTTTAGCATCTTAGTTGGATTTTCAGAAGCACGATTAAGTGTAATATCAAAATCTTCTTTAAGCGAGTCTTGATTATTCTCAAAATATTTTTTCAAATCTTCATTATTATTTTTTGTTTTTTGATTTCTAATTAATTCTAAGACATCTCTAACTTTCTTCTCAAGTGTTCTATCTCTAAAGGGATTTTTTATAACAATATCTCCAGTACCATAAAATTTATAATATTTTAAAGAACTTTTATCTGCAATCCTTAATAAGACATATCTCTTTCTAAAAATTGTTGAAAGGAATATTGAAATTATTATAATGAACGAAATTAGGATTATCAATATCTTTTTATACATAAGTCCATATCTCCTT
>JAGLQA010000012.1 GCA_023137075.1 Candidatus Aminicenantota bacterium | reverse complement strand
TCTGTTGTAAAGAACCGCATCATGATACCGGAAGCCAACCTGGTGCAGGGCATTGATTTTTCCCCGGATGGAGAATTTGCCCTGGTAACATTGATACGGACAAAGAACCTTATCCCGATGACCCGCGTCATCCAGGGCTGGATGATTACCAATGGTATCGGGATTCTCTGGAAAGACGGGCGGGTAGATCAGCTTTTATTGGATGAACCGGACCATTACTTTGCCGATCCCACGGACCTGGTTATCACCCCTGACGGTAAGTATGCTTACGTCTCTGCCGGGGGTATCGATGCAGTTGCCGCCATCGACCTGGAAAAAATGAAGAAAATTCTGCTGGGTGCCGATGAAAACCGGCGTCAAAAGGTCCTACCCAACCATCTGGGTATATCTACCGAATACGTTGTCAAACGTATTGCCGTGGGCCGAAGTCCCCGCGGACTTGCCGTCTCCGGGGACGGACGCTTTGTATATGTGGCAGATGGACTGGACGATACCATCTCTGTTATTCAAGTTGCCAAACAAGAGCGTGTCGCTGTTATCGACTTAGGAGGGCCAAAAAAAATTACCATGGAACGTGCCGGCGAACGCATATTTCACAGTGCTGAAATAACTTTTGGACGGCAGTTTTCCTGCCATACCTGTCACCCGGACGGCGGCATCGACGGTATTACCTATGACATCGAACCGGACGGTGTGGGAGTCAACCCGGTTGATAACCGGACATTACGGGGAATCCTGGATACACCTCCTTTCAAGTGGACTGGGAAAAATAGTTCACTGCAGCGCCAATGCGGGCCCCGTTTAGCTGTATTTTTTACCCGCATCGATCCCTTTCCCCCGGAACAGGTAATAGCCCTGGAACGCTACATTTGTACTATCCCTCGGAACCCCAACCGCTACCGGAAAGGAGACCAATTAACACCTGCCCAGCGCCGTGGTAAACAATTATTTGACCGTACTCACACCAATTCGGGGATTGAAATCCCTAAAGAAAACCGGTGTGATTATTGTCATTCGGGACCATATTTCACGAACCGGCAAATCTTCGATGTGGGAACCCGTTCACCTATCGACACCCATAGCAATTTCGATGTTCCCCATCTCAACAATATCTACGAAACCCCGCCCTACCTCCATGACGGGAGTGCGGATACATTGGAAGAAATCTGGACCCGGTTCAATCCCGAAGATAAACATGGGGTTACCAATGATATGACGAAAGACCAGTTGAATGACCTGGTTGAGTATCTGAAAACTCTTTAAAAAAAACGAGTAAACAATGAAACAATTATTAATATGGTTCTTTTTTTTAACTTTTTTTGCCTTCGGCGACCAGGGGGGGGGGCCGTATGTTTATACCGAGTGGGAAACCTTTTATGTTAAAGACGGGCTGCCTAACGATCATATATTTTCTATTGAAGCCGACGGTGACCGCTTGTGGGTGGGAACCGAAGGCGGACTGGCCCTATATGAAAAAGGACAGTGGAAAAGTTGGCGCGAGAAGGATGGACTGCCCTGGAAAGTCATTAGCGATATCGAGGTCAGTTCTAAGACCGGCGATGTCTGGCTGGCCTTGTTCGGCGGTGGTCTGGCACGGTTCAGCGGTGGACGTTTCGATTGTTTTAATCAATTCAACAGCGGCCTGGTCAATGATGTGGTTTATGGTGTTGCCCTGTTAGGAGATATGGTTTGGGCGGCCACAACCGCCGGTGTCAGTTCATATAACACTGTTACCGGGGAATGGGAGATATATACCGAAAAGAACGCCCCTATGGAAGAAATCTGGTGTTACAATGCCGATGCCGCTGACGGCAAGGTCTATATTGCCGTATGGGGCGGCGGTATCCTTGAATGGGACCAAAAAACACGGCGATGGAACGCGCACCGCGACCCGGACAGGGAAATGGAAATCGACCTGTATCGCGATGACGGTTTAATTCACATTATTACCACCTCGGCATCCTATATCGACGGCGTACTCTGGGCCTCCACCTATTTCGGACTCAGCCGCTACGACGGCCGCCACTGGCGCGGTTATATGGACCATGACAGCGGCCTGGCCAGTAATTTTATCAATTTATCCCTGGGCCGCAGCGGCGTTTCCTGTTACAATGCCACCGACCTTGGCCTGGCCGTGCTGGTAGACTTCGAATCCGATACCTGGGTGACTTACAAAAAAGATAAACCAACGGATAAAACATGGACCGCCCATATCGGTGTGGGAAATAACAGCTTTGTTTCCGTTCCCACAAAACTGACCCTGCCCAATCACTTTGTCATTTGCCTGGATTTCCAGGGCAAGGACCTCTGGATCGGTACCGGCCACGGGCTGGCAAGAGGTATCGGTAAAGGCTACTACCCTGGTCTTAAGAACAATAAGAAGTTTTTGAAGGGGTCCAGGGGACGGTTTTTTCAAAAAGAGTCCCCTGGTCGACGGAGGCAAAAATGAAACGGATTACTATTTTCTTGTTGGCGGTGTTCTTTGCAGTGGGTTTGCCTATGACAGCGCAAGAGAGTACCCAAAAGGCCGATGAAAAGAAAAAAGCAGACAGTTATGGCCGGACTCCCGACAGGTATGTTCCCTTTGGGAAGTTTACCAAACCTTATAAGCAATTTTTCCTCGATCCCCTCGAGTATCATGGTTACGGGCGGCAAATCCCGGAACCGGAACAGGTTGAAAGCGTGAAAATAGGTTTCCTGGGGCCCATCGAGCCCACAGTATCTGTGGCCACCGGTGGTTTGTCCCATGAAGAGAGCCTGGGGCGCAAGATGCTGCAAGGGGCAAAGCTTGCCATCGAACAAGCCAATGTTAGGGGAGGATATCGCGACAGAAAAATTCCCTACCAATTAGTAGTGCGTAACGATAACGGACTATGGGGCGCCAGTGGCAACGAAATCATCCACCTCGCCTACAAAGACAACGTCTGGGCTATTCTCGGAACCATCGACGGCGCCAACAGCCATATCGCCATCCGGGTCGCCCTAAAAGTGGAAATCTCGATGATGAACACCGGCGACACCGATCCCACATTCACTGAAACCGCCATACCCTGGGTTTTTCGTGTTATCACCGATGATCGTCAAATGTGTTACTTATTAGCGGATTTTGTTTTTAAAAAACTCAAGCTGACCAGGGTGGCTGCCCTGCGGGCCAATAATCGTTATGGGCGAATGAGCATCGATGAGTTCAGGGACGCGGCCACTAGATCAGGCCATCCTTTCCTGGTAGAGCTTAATTACCCGGTTGGAGATACGGATTTCACCTCCCAATTGCAGCGCATCAAAAGCCTTAATCCCGAAGTTGTCATCACCTATGGCAATGCCGCCGAATCCGCCCTAATTCTTAAACAAATGCGGGCCATGGGCATGAACCAGTGGTTTATCGGCAGCGACCGGATGGTCTCCCCGGAATTCATAAAAAACGCTGGAGAGAATATCGGCAAGGTGGCAGCCGGTTATCCCTATAACCCGGAAAGCGGGGATCCCCGTTACCTTGAATTCAAGCGCCTTTTTAAAAAACGTTTCGGCGAAACCCCGGAAACCTACGCCGCCCATGCATATGATGGCATGTGCATGCTAATAAAAGCAATTGAAAAGGGAGGTCTCAACCGGGCCAGGATACGCGATGAATTGGCAAAGATGAAACATTATGACGGTGTAACCGGCAAAAAGGAATTTGATCCCGTTTTTAATAATATCAGCCCGGCGGCGTTGGCGGTTTTAGAAAACAGTCGCTGGGTTTTCTATTCACAGGAAGAGGCCCTGAAGTGAAGGCATTTGCGGCTGTATTCATTTTTTTATATTGCTTCACCACCGCGATTCCAATTTTAAAGACGCAAGAATCCTACAAACAAATGCTCGATGATCCACGCGCTTTTAACGGGCGAGTAGGCGCCGTAATTGATCCTTCATCGTTAGACTCTATTTCCATCGGCCTTTTTGCCCCTTTTAATCAAGATGACCCGGCTGCCCATGACCTTTACCGGGGGGTCAAGCTGGCCATCGGACAAGCAAACGCCGCAGGAGGATACCTGGGGGTCGATTTTAGCCTGGTTCGTCGTTGGGCCGCTGACCCCTGGGCCGCCGGTTCAAAAGAAGTGGTACGCCTGGTGTACGGGGACCGGGTATGGGCTATAATTGGATTCCGGGACGGGGCCGGTCATATTGCCCTACAGATCGCGGCAAAAACATACATCCCGGTAATAGCGCCCCTCTCTTCCGATTCTTCATTAACTCACACCGGTGTGCCGTGGATATTCCGCCTCCCGCCTGATGACCGGGTACAGGCACGACTGCTGGTTAAAGATGGCATTGTTAATAAGCAGCTTAACCGGGTGGGACTGGTATCCGGGACCGATCAAAACAGCCGGTCCGCAGCCGGGGAGATGGAAAGAGAACTGAACCGGCAGAACATACCACCGGTATTTCATTTTGAGGTGTCACCGGGCTTACGTGACTTTCAAACAGTTGTGGAGCGAATCCGGGTTTTTCGTCCCCATGTTTTAACACTCTGCTTGCAAGCGCCTGTTATTCCCAAACTATTAAAGGCGCTTCAATGTAAAGGCATTGTTTGCCCGGTATCTATGCCCTGGACCCCGGGAGTGGATATAAAAAAACTACAAGCAATTTACCATGGGCCTATTTTTATAGTTAGCCCCTTTCAACCGCCTATCCAGGTGAAAACCGGGGGAATTTATCAACAGTTCAGCCGGGATTTTGAGACGCGATTCGGCGTATTGCCTACTTGCAGCGCCGCTTATGGATATGATGCCGCGCAAATGATTATTCACTCAATCCGGTCGAAGGGTTTGAGCCGTCCGGGAATCCGCCAGGGGTTGGAGGAGTTGACGGGATATCAAGGTGTCAGCGGTTCGATAATATGGGATAATGGGGGTGGCAACCTGGCGTGCCCGGTAATAAAGGAATTTCGATAAATAACACCATTTTTCCGGGCCGGGCCGATTGACATGGAAGCTCAAGTTTTATATAATTTATATCAGGAAACGTCGGTTCCTTCTATTCAATCATTTACGGAGGAATGAATATGGTAGATAAGTGGATATGTGTGGGATTTATTGTCTTAATACTATTTCTGTCACTCACCCCCCCTACCCTGATACATTCGCAAAAACAGACTCAAACAGGACCTTCCCGGTTGTTCACCGATATCGCTAAACAATCCGGTCTGGATTTCGTTCACTTCAACGGCATGTCCGGGAAATTCTACTTCCCCGAGATGACCGGGCAGGGAGGCGCGTTTTTCGATTATGACAATGATGGAGACCTGGACGTATACCTCATCCAGGGAAATATGCTGGGGCCGGGCAAAACCTTTAAAGATGCAATGTACCCTCCCCGCGATCCCAATCCCCGGGACCGGCTGTACCGTAATGATCTCAGCGTCAACAACAAAGGCGAACGGACCATCCGCTTTGTGGACGTAACGGATAAGAGTGGACTAAAGATAACGGATTACGGGATGGGGGTGGCTGCCGCAGATTTTAATAACGACGGCTGGGTGGACCTTTATATCACAAATTACGGCCCGAACCGGATGTTGTTCAATAACGGCAATGGGACATTCACAGATGTAACCACCCGAAGCGGTACCGGAGATGACCTCTGGGGTTCAAGCGTCGGCGTATTCGATTACGACCGGGACGGTTGGTTCGATCTCTACGTCGCCAATTATGTTTATTTCGATATCCTCCAAAACAAAAAATGTTATGCAAAGAGCAGCCGCCGGGATTACTGCGGGCCCTCCGCATTTCCCCCGCAAAAAGACCGGTTCTATCGCAACAAAGGTAACGGTACCTTTGAAGATGTCACCGACAAAGTACTCATCGGTTACCAGCCCAGGTCGGGCCTGGGTGTCGTAGCCCTCGATGTGAACAATGACGGCTGGTTGGATATTTTTGTCGCCAATGACGGCCAACCCAACCAACTCTGGATAAATAATAAAGGTAAATCCTTTACGGACGACGCCCTCTTCGCCGGTACCGCCTTGAACCAGGACGGACGGGCGGAGGCGAGCATGGGGGTGGGAGTGGGGGATTTTGACTGCGACGGTGACGAGGACCTTTTCCTGAGCCACCTTATGGGGGAAACCAATACCCTCTATGTCAACAACGGTAACGGTCTTTTCGAAGACCGCACCATTGCCATGGGGCTTTCTGCCGCCAGTTTCCCTTACACAACTTTCGGGAACAACTGGATCGATTACGATAATGACGGCTGGCTGGACATTTTCGTGGCCAGCGGGGCCGTACGCATACTCGAAAACCTGGCAAGGGCCGGAGATCCCTATCCTATTCACCAGCCCAACCAGGTATTCCGGAATGAAGGCGGGAAAAGGTTCACCGATGTTACCGCCCTGGCGGGTAAGGATATCATCCTTTCGGAAGTGAGCCGCGGCGCCGTTATCGGCGATGTGGACAACGACGGCGATATCGATGTGATGGTGTGCAACAATAACGGTCACGTCCGGTTATACAGGAACAACACCGGGCATCGAAAGAAGTGGTTGGGGCTGAAGTTAGTTGACCCCGGGAAAAAATACAACATGCTTGGCACCCTTGTGGCCCTGAAACGAAAAGGAAAACCCACCCTCTGGCGGAGGTTACGAACCAGCGGCAGTTATTGTTCGTCGAACGATCCCCGGGTTTTGTTCGGCCTGGGTGACAGCGATGCCGTCGATACCGTCGAAATTTCCTGGCTGGACGGAACCAAAGAAGTCTGGAAAAATCCGGTCCCAATGAAATACACCACCCTGGTAAAAGGGGCTGTGAATAAAAAGGAGAAATAATGAAACGATTACCTGGTGCTATTTTAATAATATTGATTTTTCTCGTTGTATCCGGTACCGTTTTTCTCTGCCCAGCGGTGTTATATGGACAGGAAAAACCCCGGGAGGAAAATGCCCGGGAAACCGGATCGAAAGATGGCCTGGTACCGGTCCCGAACCCCCTGTTGGACCTCTTTGAAGAAGCGGTAAACCGGCAGCTTCATGAAAAAAGACAAGAAGTGGACACCCTTGCCGGAAAACCGGGGGTGAACCTGCAGCAGTTGGCGTCGGCTTATGGGGATCTTGGTCAACTGTACCATGCTTACGAGTTGACCGAAGCCGCGGGAGCCTGCTACCGGAATGCTTTAGCCCTGGATCCCGCTAACCTGGAGTGGCGATATTCTTTGGGCTATCTCCTCCAATCCGTCGGCCAGTACTCCGAAGCGCTCGATCTCTATCAGGAGGTAAAAACCGGCGGACAGAATCCCCCCCTGGACTATTTAGTGTATATACGAATCGGGGAGTGTTACCGCAATCTGAATCAGCCCGACCAGGCAAAAGGGGCCATTGAAGCGGCATTTCGTATAGACCCGGAGGGGCCGGCGGTGCTGGCACGATTAGGAGAGATAGCGCTGCCGGAAAAACGATATGACGATGCCATCAAATATCTCGTGTCCGCCCTGGAAAAACAACCTGCCGCCAATAAGCTCCACTATCCCCTGGGTATGGCATACAGGGGCGCCGGTGATATGGAAAAGGCCCGTTTTCATATGTCCAAATACGGGATGGTGGATGTTCAGCCGCCCGACCCAGTGAAAACACGTTTTAAAAAATTGGTTATAGGGTATCATACCCATTTACTGTCGGGCAAGATGGCCTTCTCCGCCAAACGCTATACCGAAGCAATCGAGGCATTCCAAAAGGCAATCAAGGCTGATACTGAAAAACCCGGTGCAAAAGTAGACATGGGCGCTGCCCTGGCGAAATTGGGAAAGTACAAGCAAGCTGTAACCCAGTTCGAGGCCGCGATCAAGTTAGCGCCGGATAACACCGCGGCTCACTTCAACCTTGGGAAGGTATACGCCTTTTTCGGGAATCATAAAAAAGCGATAGAACATTTTCAAGTTGTCGTTGAGAAAAACCCCAAAGATGCCGAGTCCCATCTGGGCCTGGCCGATTCTCTTCGAAATGAGCGCCAGTTTGTGAGAGCGTTTGAACACTACAAAACTGCCCTCAAGCTTGAACCTGCATTGACATCGGGATGGCTTGATATAAGTAAGCTGTTCTCTTTGGCCGGTCAACACGGCGAGGCGCTGCATATTCTGGAAAAAGCTCATACCCGGATGCCCCATAACGACCAGATCGCCCATGCCTTTGCACACCTATTGGCAGCTTCTCCGGACTTGAAGAGGCGGCAGGGACAGCGGGCGTTGGACCTGGCAATGAAGGTTTTCCAAACCTCGAAAAATCATGAACATGCCCGGACCGTGGCTATATCCTATGCCCAGTTGGACCTCTGCGACAAGGCCGTGGAATGGATGGAAACGGCCATTGAACTGGCGTCGAATTCCCAACAGCCAGGTCCGGTGTTGGAAGTTTTGAAACGAAACCTGGCCCATTTCAAGACGCAACGTCCCTGCCGAACGCCCGCAAAGAAGTGAATTTTTCGCCGGTATACCCCCCCCAGGGAAGAGCTGCCTTATTTATTACTCGCTATTAATTATTTTAAAGGTAAGGGTGTCTAAATACTCTTTTGTGCCCGGGATGTCGAAGGTGTCGAGCAGCAATCTCTTTTGCTTCATCTCTTTCGGTAAATAGGCGCCCCACTTGCCGAAATCGAAGGCCGATTCCCGCCGGCCGATTGCTTTGATCAGGATGGTCTCAAAACCAGGTAGTAGTTTTTTTAAACGTGTGATTAAGGATGAAAACCCTGCTATGGTTACGGGTAAACGAAAGGCACTCTTTATCTCATCGTAAAAAAAATCCTTTTTGAATAGGGTGATAAACAACTGCTGCAAGGTCTTGTTGATCCGTGTGCCGGTAAAGGTGAAAAACTCGCAGTGATCGCCATGGGGAATAACCGGCCTGTTTCTCTGCATATTAACAAAAGTTTTGTGGGGGTGCAGGGGCCCCACATGCGTGGGGGCGCATTTAGGGGTGGCGGCGAGAAATTTTCCCCTTAAGTCTGTAATGGCGGCCCGGGCTTTTTCATCGCAATCCGGCAGGGTGGGGTTTTTCGTTAAAATTTCCAGCATCTTTCCACGGACCCGCGGGTGAACCGGGCCGCTGCTGCCGCTGAAAACAGGCCTTTTCCCGTCGGCAGCCTCTTTGACATAGATTTCCATTTTCCGCGAATCCATATCGATAATCTTCCACACTTTTGCAGCTAAGTATATATTTTGATCTATCTGGAATTGCACGACAGAGGTCAACTCCCCGATTTTTTTATCCCGGTAAAAAACGGTGTAATTATTTTCGGTTTTGAATACGCTGTAAAAAGAACGGCTGTTTACAATCTTTTCGGCCTGGTACCCGATTATGAATTCCTGTTGTAAGACTTCGATATACTCTTCTCGAATCATAAAGGCGATTAAATGATCTATGTCCCGGCGGGAGAGAGGCTCAAAGGCATGATTCTCTTTTATTTTTGCGGTCAGCGCTTCCCTGGTCATACCGGAGGTTTCTTTCAGGATAGATAAAATTTGCTGGAACAACACATCGACCGGGTATTTTAAAGGTTGCGCCGGTTCGCTGAAGCCCTCTTTGTAGAGTTCTAAACAGGCCAGGGCCTGCAGCAGGCTCCAATCGCCGGTGGCATAAAAAAGTAAACGACTGTTTTCTCCCTGCCTGCGGCCGCTGCGGCCGAATCGCTGTACTAAGGATGAGACGGAGAAGGTGGCGTCAACCTGAACCACTAAGTCTACTAAGCCGATATCGATGCCCAATTCCAGGGTAGAGGTACAGATAATCCCGAAATTATATCGCGGCCGGTGTTTGGCATAATATTCCGCGTACTCGCGTAACTCCTTGCTAACCGAGGAGTGGTGCGCAAAATATCGCTGAGAATTCCCGGTTTTCGCAGCAATTTTCTTTAACTTAACGGCAATCTCTTCCACTCTTCCCCGGCTGTTAGGAAAGATGAGTGATTTTTTGCCCACCGTTTCGTGATACAGGTGGATGATTAATTCGGCCGGCAGCATCCGGGCGCTGCTTTGAAAGAATTTAAAACAAACCGATACTTCTTTTTGGGACCGGTCTCTTATCACCTTTGTGTTCCGGCTCTCCCCGAAGAAGGCCCGGGCGGCCTCGAAATCACCTAAGGTGGCCGATAACGCGATAAAGCGCGGCATTTTTTGGGATAAGGCTTTGATCCTGGAAATGAGGGATTGCAGTTGGCAGCCTCTTGTGGTGCCCACGAAACTGTGGATTTCATCCAATATAATAAATCGCAAGTTGGAAAACAGCGCGTTTAGACGCGACGGGCGATTGACGAACAGGGATTCTAAGGACTCCGGGGTGATTAGAAGGATACCCTGGGGATTCTCCAACAATTTCTCTTTTTGATCCCGGTTGGCTTCACCGTGCCAGCGGGTTATGGTGATATCTAAGTAGCGGCACAAATCTTCAACCCGTTCCAATTGGTCATTGATTAAAGCGACTAAGGGAGAAATATACAGCACCTGGATGCCGGGTTCTTCTTCTATCAGGGAGATGACCGGTAGGAACGCCGCTTCCGTTTTCCCGGATGCTGTTTTGGCAGCCAGGATATAATGATTATTCGTGGTCATGATCCGTTCGATAGCGGCTTTCTGAATCGGGTGGAAGCAGTCCCAGCGTTTTTCCCGGATATGCCGTTTTATAGGCATAGATAGGAGTTTAAAGGGCATCAATACTCCTCGATACCCAATTCAATCCCCAATTCTTTCATGATTTCGAGGCTGTTAGCCCGGAATAATCTCTCCTTATCTAAGTGCGGATTTTGTCTTAATATACTTAAAATGCTCAAGAATTCTTTGATCACATCCCTGGGGGTTAAAAATTCATCGGCCCCCGGTTTATTGTAAATGCTGTCCATGAAACTTTTGATGTCGTTATCATCGACAGCAGATTCCACGCCGTAATGGAAATCAAACACCGTTTTTAATTTCTGCAGCAGCACAAAAATTTCATCATGAGTAAGGGGTAATAGTTTTATCACCGGTTGAGCAAAATCCCGGGCCTCCTGGGTTTCATACTTATTACCTTCCAGCCGCGTTCGTATTGCTTCGAGAGAATACAGCCCCCTCCTCCTGTCTTCTAAGAATTCGTTTGCCCCGGCAATATTGATTAACAGGTGACCGATTTTACCCTGAAAGCAGTCATTATAGATGCTCAGGATTTTTTCATAATTTTTTTCCCGGGTTGGCGAATGGGTAATTTTGTACAGGCTCAAGGCTTCATCAAAATTGATCATAAAACCGCTGTACCCGATATAGGTGAAAAAAATGGTGAAATTCTTCAGCATCTCGTAATAATTCCGGTCATTAATAATGGTCCTGACCCCTAAGTCCCGGCGCGCTTCGACGCGGGTGGTATATTCGCCCTTTAACCATTTTAACGCGTTTTTGCATAACACATCATCCTTTGACATATACCCTTCGTAATATTTCAGAATCACCACGCCGAAATCAAAGGCATTTATATCCGTTATTTTATTAACGGTGTTCATAATATTCTGTTTGACCAGGCCGGCATTTTTTTCATCTCTTATCTCCGCGAAGGGGATTTGATGCGCTTGCGCGGTTTCCAGAACAACCTGTTCGATCCATTTTTCCAACAGGGTCAGCAGTGCGCCGCCTTCCGGTTTGGTGTTTATGGCCAGGTTATCCATCAAGGAGGAATAGACAGCCACCGCTTTGCGATCATTGGCATACAACCTCTTCTCCGGGGAAAAATCCACCGACGCGGTAACAAATTTTTGTTTCCTGGCCAGGATGTTCAACAGGTACAGCATAAAACTCTTGCCGCTGCCGAATTCGCCGATCCAGAATCTCATCAGGCTGTGTCCCGCTTTGACATCATCGAGGCATTTTAAGGCCGCGTCGATCTCTTTTGTTCTGCCTACCGTGATGTGTTGGACCCCGGTGCGGGGAACGACTCCAGCCAGCAGCGAATTTATAATAGCGGTCGATTCTCTTTTTTTTAAATTTATTTCCATTTTTTAATCCCTATTATAGCACAAACCCTTCATTCCGGGAAAGGATTTAGCAAAAGTTCTTTCAGGTGCCGGAACCGGTTTGCTTACCGCGGCCTATTCATGTTATAATAGGATTAGTAGGTATTATGTATTTCAAAAATAAAGCCCTTGAATTAACAGAAAGCATCAGGCGATATAAGCATCTCTTGATTTATATTAAAGGTTCGCCCGACCCCGATGCTTTGGCAGCCGCTTTCGCTCTGAAGCTGATCTGTGAAAATTTCGACATAAAAGTAACCATCGATTCTCCGGATCCGCCGTCACTGCCCCAGAACATCAAATTGATTAAAGAAATCCATCTGCCCATCCGTTTTAAGCGCTTAGATGAGGATGTAAAAAAGTATGATGCCTACGCTGTGCTCGATCATCAATCGGTTTCCGTAGAGGGACTCACCGGCGTCATCCCCTGTGCCGTTCACATCGATCATCATAAGAAAACCATAAAAAAAATTCCGGTTGATTTTGAGATACTTATGGAGGACATCGGTTCAACCAGTGCGATTATCATTCTTTTAATAAAAGAATTGGGCCTCTCTTTTGACGAACCGGAGTGGAAAAGAGCAGCCACGGCATTGTACTATGGAATTCAAACCGACACCGATAATTTTCAACAGGCCACCTCCTTAGATATGGAGGCGCTTGCTATAATTACACCCCACGTGGACAAAAATTTTCTAAAAAAAATAAATCACATCCCTTTCCCGAAAGAGGCAATGAATTTTTTAAATTTAGCGCTGCAGAACCAGGTCATTTATAAGGAATGGCTGATTACCGGTATCGGTTTTATCGAAAAAAAATATCGTGATAATATTGCTCTTATCGGTGATTTTCTGCTTAAACGGGAAGATATATCCTCGGTGGTTGTTTTTTCCTTAGTCGAAAAAGATAAAGGGTTAACCCTGGATGCCTCGTTCAGAACCAGGAACGAAGAACTCAACCTGAACCGTCTGATCAAAGAATTGTCAAAGAATGGTGGGGCGCGTCGTTATAAAGGCGCCTTCCAGGTTAACTTAGACTATTTTGTCCACGCGCCGGACCCGGACCTGTTGTGGAAAACCGTGCATGACACCACCATAGAAGCGTTGAAAAAAAAGATAGACGATGCGGCCGTGGGTGGAATAGGCTATATCTTCAAACTCGCGAAACGAAAGATTTCGTCATTATTCAGGTAAGCGTACCTTTTATTTCCCCGTATTCGCATTGTTTCGATATGTTTAATAATAAGGGTCAATGG
>JAGLQA010000119.1 GCA_023137075.1 Candidatus Aminicenantota bacterium | reverse complement strand
ATAACCGGGGGAATTATTCTTTCACCGATCTCTTTAGGTTACTTATTTATTGGCCGCTTTTTTCTTGCTAAATTATTTTTTGCCAATATGAACTGCAATGGATGTGGTGTTTGTGAGGAGAATTGTTCTTTCGGAGCGATAAAGATGTGGGGCAAAAAAAACCCTAAACCCTTCTGGAAATATAGTTGTGAGAGTTGTATGAGATGTGCTGCTGTGTGTCCTAAAAATGCAATAGAAGCAGGGCAATCATGGGGAGCCGTATTATATTTTATAACCACATTACCGGTTTCATTCTATATTTTTTCAGCTCTCAATGCGCATATCCCCGGTATAACAAATTTAGGAGGAAGTTGGATTCGGATTTTACTGGAAATTTTGTTTTGGTATCCAGCTATTTTCATTCCTTATTATATTTTTTATTTCTTGATACGAATACCCGCAATTAACCGGATTTTCACATATACAACAATGACTCATTTTTCCTTTTGGGGGCGTTATCGGGAGCCCAATACTAAACTCAGGGAAATTAATGAAAAAAAGTGATTTTGGAAAAAAATTGAAAATGCACCGTACCCTTTGGAGACTTATTTTCCGCCCGCTTTCAGGGGACTCTCTACCTGGATGAAAATATCGCCTAAAAGCGCCGGCGTAATGTTTTTAACCTGGTAGCCCTTCTCTTTCAGATCGCTTTCAAGCTTTGCCAAAACATCGGTTAAGGGCTCGCTGTACTTTTGAAAAACGTAATCGATCAGTATTCTCAGGAAAGGCGAACGGTCCACATAATCGAATCGATACATGATGTCTTTGAACCTCTCCATATATTCGACATTTATATCGAAACTCGAATAGATACTGGTTTCCGCGGGTAGTTCCTTATCCTGTAACACGTCGTACATTTCGACAAAATTCCTGAAATCCTGGTCCTCTGCCAGTTCGGTAAACAGGATGTCGAAAATTTTGTAAATGGCTTTTACCTTTTTCAATCTAAATCGGGCAGCCATCTTCCGAATCTGCCGCTGAGTTATGTCATTCAACGACCAGCCAACCAGGTTCGGTTTTTTTTTTGCTAGTTTTTTTGTTTCTTTTTTACCTGTTTTTCGTTCCATTGAAATAACCTCCAAACATAGTTCTTTATATTAACACGATTTTATAGAAATATCAACAATAAAACATTTATATCAACTATTATAGTAATGAGATTTACATATAAATATTTAATAAAAATGAAATAACTATAAGATTAGTTAAAATACTTGATAAATACATACTCTTTTTGATTATTTGTGTCCGGCGCACCACTTCTGAATCATGCGGAATACGTCCTCTCTCTTGATGGGTTTGGCAATGTAATCATTCATGCCGGCTTCAAGACACTTTTCCCGGTCACCTTTCATCGTCTGCGCTGTCATGGCGATAATGGGAATGTTCGTGAAACCTTTACTCCTGATTGCCTCGGTGGCCTCCAGGCCATTCATTTGCGGCATTTGAACATCCATAAGAATCAGGTCAAATTTATCCGGGGCCGCGGCATATGTCTCCACGGCTTTTTTACCGTTCTTTACCACGGTGAGTTTGTAACCGGCTTTGCTTAACATGTACCGTACTAACTTCTGGTTGATGGGGTTATCTTCTGCCAGGAGAATATGCAGGGGCTGCCCGGTTTCTTCTGAAATAAGGGGCTGAAGGGAGCTGCCTTCCTCTTTATATTTCTCGTCAATCGATTCCTTTTTGGCCAGGATGCGGTACATCATTTTCATGATTCTTTTTTTACCGATAGGCTTGGGAATATAACCGTCAAAACCAGATTCTTTCAGTTTCCTGGAGCGAATCATGGTTGAAGCGGAAAAGGCCAGCAGCGGCAGTTGCGACATGGGGGAATCAAGTTTACGAATTTGTTTGGCTACTTCATACCCATTTATCCCCGGCATCTGGATGTCAATGATACAGATATCGATGGATTCGCTGTCGGCAAAAATATTCCGGATAGTGGGCACCACTTCATCTCCCCGGCGTAACTGGATAACCTGGATGTCCGAACGCTTTAACAGGCGGGTCAAAATCTCTAAATTACCGGGATTATCATCGACCACCAGGGCTTTTTTACCGGCTAAATGTTCCTGTATGTTCTCTTCTTCGAGCTCTTTAGTCGATCTGGTCATCCAGGCCGTAAAATGAAACGTGCTTCCCCTGCCTAATTCGCTCTCCACCCGGACATCGCCGCCCATCAGCCTGGCAATCTGTTTGCAAATGGCTAATCCAAGGCCGACTCCGCCATGCTGGCGAGTGGCGGAACTGTCTACCTGGCGGAAGACGTCAAAGATTACTTGCTGTTTATCCTCAGGTATCCCTTTGCCTGTGTCCCGCACGATCAGGTGGAATTTTATCTGCTCTTTTTCTTCCGCCTCTACATCCATGGATAGTACAATCTCACCCTTCCTGGTGAACTTGGCTGCGTTTTCCATCAGGTTCAGGAGTACCTGGCGAAAGCGGTTTGAATCTCCATAAACGCAGCCGGGAACATTATCGTCGATATGACACAAAATCTCTACCGGTTTGTTGCCGAGCCGCGGCAGTGCGATTTCAATCACATCAAAGAGTACCATTTCGGGATCAAAATCCACCGGGTTTATCGCTAACTCTCCTGCCTCAATCCGCGAGAAATCGAGAATATCGTTCAGCAGCGCGGTTAACGCTTCCCCACTGCGGCTGATGGTCCGGGCACACTCCATTTGCTCCTGACTCATATCGGTAACCATGAGCATGTCGGCAAACCCGACGATACTGTTCATCGGGGTGCGGATTTCATGGCTCAT
>JAGLQA010000118.1 GCA_023137075.1 Candidatus Aminicenantota bacterium | reverse complement strand
TCGGATTGTTTGATCAGTTTTTTATTGACGCCTTCCAATTGCCGGTTGGATTCTTCGAGCTGGTTTGTTCGCTTTGCCACGAGCCGTTCTAATTCCCGCTTTCGCTTTTTTAATTGATTGATACGGAAGCGGTAAAGTACGAATGCTAACGAGCCGATGAACGTGATACACAGGGCATAGAACCACCAGGCCTGATAAAAATAGGGTGTAAGGGAAAAGGAGATGGATGCT
The DNA here is from genome assembly GCA_023137075.1 of Candidatus Aminicenantota bacterium. Taxonomy (GTDB): domain Bacteria; phylum Acidobacteriota; class Aminicenantia; order UBA2199; family UBA2199; genus JAGLQA01. Next base: position 5,983 of record JAGLQA010000118.1, on the reverse strand, counting down.
CCGGCTGTGTTCCATATTCCGTCATTATTGCAGGCCTGCACCTGGAATGTATAACTTCCGGGTGGGATTTTGGTATAATAAACGGTTCGGCGGTCGCCGACGTTCTGCCATGCCTTATCGAAACCTTTCAGTTTACATTTGAATCGAACCCGGTTGGTTACTAAAAAACTCAGGGCGGTGTAGTGAATTTCAAATCGTTCCATACCCGGGGGAATGACTAGTTCTTTCCCTTCGTGCGAGAAAGGGAGCAGGATTTGTTTATCATCTACAATAACCTTTTTGATCATAACCGAAGGCGGGAGCCTGTTGGTCGGAATGTTGTCCGGATCGATTACGACCACCCCTTTAATGGTGGGGAACCAGAGTTTGCCGTCACGGCTTTTCCAGCCGGCCGGCTGGGTGCCGCCATTACATTCCCTGCTTTTCATACCGTCTTTATCGTCATAAATGGTGCAATTTACCTTCTCTCTTTTGCCCTGGAAGAATTCCCGGAGTTCCTTTTTTTTAACCCGGAAGATTCCTTTATTGCAACTCATCCATAGGTTTTCTTTGTCATCTTCAAGTACCTGGTATATGTTATCATCGAATAGGCCATCTTCGTTGGTCACACTTAAAAAACCCCCGTTCTTAAAAAGGTTCAGGCCGCCGCCGAAGGTGCCGATCCACAGGTTTCCCTGCGGGTCTTCATAGATGGCTCCGACTCCCTCATTCGATAATCCGTGCTCTTTAGTGAAAATGGTGATTTGGCCGTCTATCGGGTTCAGACGGTTCAAACCGCTGTCCGTTCCAATCCATATGTATCCCTTTCGATCCGCGTGGACAACTCTCACCGTCTTATTTGACAGTCCTTGTTCGCCGGTGTAGGAGGTAAATTTGCCGTCTTTCAAGCAGTTCAAACCGCTGTCCGTACCGATCCACAGCCCGCCGTCCCGGTCCTCACAGATGGCTCCTATCGCGTTGTCCAATAGCCCGTGTTTTTTGGTGTAGAGAGTGAATTCTCCGTCTTTAAACCGGTTCAATCCCTCGCCTGTCCCGACCCACAAAAATCCGTCCCGGTCTTCAAATATTGACCATACGATGTTATCGGCTAACCCCTGGGCTTTTGAAAAAGAGGTGATTTTGTTGTCTTTGAGGAGGTTCAAGCCGCCGCCGTAGGTACCAATCCACAGCCCGCCCTGCCGGTCTTCATAAATGCTGTGCACCATGTTTTTGGATAGACCATGCTTTTCGGTAATAACAACGAATTTACCGTCCCTCAGACGGTTCAATCCCCCACCGTCCGTGCCGATCCACAGGCTGCCTTCATGATCTTCATAAATGGACAAGACCAGGTCGTAGGATAAACCTTCCTTTGTCGTATAGACTTCAAACCTGCTGTCCCTCAGACGGTTCAGCCCGCCGTGGGTCGCGATCCATAATGTGCCTTGCCGGTCTTCGTAGATTGAGCTTATTTTATTACTGCACAACCCGTCAGCGGTGGTAAAGGATGTAAACGTGCCGTTTTTGTAACGATTCAATCCGCCGCCGTGTGTGCCGATCCACAAGTTTCCCTCCCGGTCTTCGCAGATGTCCGATATAATGTTGTTGGATAAACCGTCTTCGGTTGAATAGGTGTGGAACTTCCCATCTTCCAGGTAGTTCAGCCCATTGATTGTGCCGATCCACAGGATTCCCTGCCGGTCTTGATAGAGGGCTGCGATCGTATTATCCGTCAAACCCTGTTCGGTGGTGAAGGTGGTAAAACGGCCGTTTTTCAGGCGACTCAGTCCCCCTAACGTGCCGATCCATAAACCACCCTCATGATCCTCGCATATGGACATGACCATATCATTGACTAATCCTTGCTCACGGGTAAGGGTGGAAAATATACCGTCCTTCAGGCAGGTTAAACCGCCGCTGTTGGTGCCGATCCATAGGTTTCCTTGCCGGTCTTTATAGAGCACACTGATCCAATTATCCAATATCCGGTCTATTATTCTTTTATCATACACATCAAAATCAACCCCGTCAAAGCGTACCAGGCCTTCCTGGGTGCCCAGCCACAGGTAACCTTCACCGGTCTGGGTGATAGCATTTACCGTGTTTTGCGGCAGCCCCTGCCCAATCCAGACATCAGGTATATAACGGGTTATTTCTTTCTCGGGGTTTAAAGAAAACAGGTAGGAAGGGGGAAAAATGTGTAGGTAAAAAAGTAGAACAAATAAGGCAATTTTTTGCTTCTCTTTAATTTTTTTTAACATATTCTTTAACCTTAACAAAATGCGGTTTAAAAAATATGGCTATTTGAATATTCGATTAAACTGCTTCCGGGATTAGTCCGTCGAAATGCCGAAACGTTTTTTCAACAGCGGCTTGATTCCGGGTTCTTTACCCCTGAAGCGTTTATAAAGAACCATGGGGTCTTCGGTACCTCCTCTTTCCAGGATGTTTTTCCTGAATGCCAGTGCGGTTTTCGCGTGGAAAAGTCCGGTCTCTTTGAAGGCTTCAAAGGCATCGCAGTCAAGAACTTCGGCCCATATGTAGCTGTAATAACCCGCTGAATAACCGGAACTGAATATATGGTTAAAGTAAGTGCTCTTGTACCTGGAAATGATCTCGGGAATAAGATTGATCCGTTTTAACGACTCCCTCTCGAATGTATCGACATCGTATTCCCGGGCTTCCGTCAGGGTGTGCCAATCCATATCTAAAAATGAGGCGGCCAGGTATTCCACCGTTTCGAAACCCTGGTTGAAGAGCTTACTTTTTTTAATTTTATCCAGCAGGTGCTGCGGTATCACTTCGCCGGTTTTGTAGTGTTTCGCATAAACTTTTAATACCTCCGGCTCGAAGGCCCAATGTTCCATGATTTGTGAAGGAAGTTCCACGAAATCCCGGGGTACGTTCGTGCCGGAAAGTTGCTCGTAAACACAGTCGGAAAGTAGGCCGTGAAGACCGTGTCCGAACTCGTGAAACAGGGTTTCCACTTCCTCGGCGCTCAATAAAGCCGGTACGTCGCCTGCTGGTTTTGAGAAGTTGCCGTTGTTGGTGATAACCGGGTAAACCGCATGGCCCCCTCGATTCGATTGTTCCATGAAGTTGTTCATCCAGGCGCCGCCTCTTTTGGTGGCCCTGGGGAAGTAGTCGACGTAGAGGATGCCCACGTGTGAACCGTCGGCTTCCTTGACTTCAAAGACATGGACATCTTCATGATATTTCGGAAGGTCGGTTCTTTCCTCGAATTTCAGACCGTAAAGTTTGCCGGCCACATAAAAGGCGCCGTCTCGTACATTTTCCAATTTGAAATAGGGTTTCAGTATATTGTCGTCTAAATCGTATTTTGCTTTTTTCAGTTTTTCCGCGTAGTACCACCAATCCCAGGATGCGAGTTTAAAATCGTGCCCCTCCTTTTTTATCATTGCCTGGAGTTCGTCCGCCTCTTTTTGTGCAACCGGTAATGCTGCGGCCCACAACCGTTTTAGTAAGTTGTATACATTTTCCGGTTTTTTTGCCATGTTTTCCTCGAGTATATAATGGGCATGGCTTTTGTAGCCCAATAGCTTAGCCCTTTCTACCCGAAGCGCCGCTATTTTTGACAGGTTTTTTTTGTTGTCCGATTCGTTATTGTTGTTGCCGCGGTTTATATAGCCTTTGTAAATTTTTTCCCGGAGTTCCCGTTTGTCGGAATACTGCAGGAAGGGAATCAAGCTGGGTTTATGCAGCGTAAAAACCCATTTACCCTTGTCGCCAAGCTCCGCGGCGGCCTCAGCCGCGCCCTCGATAACCAAGGGAGGCAGGCCGCTCAGGTCTTCTTTATTCTCTATTACGAGTTTGAAGGCGTTATTCTCTTTTAAGATATTCTCGCCGAAGGCCAGGGAAAGGAGAGACAGTTTTTCATTTATTGCTTTCAGTTTGGTTTTCTTTTCCGCGTCTAAATTTGCCCCACCCCTGACAAATTCTTTGTAAAACTCCTCCAGAAGTTTCCCCTGTTCAAGTGTCAATTTTAGCGTATCCTTCTTCTCATAAACGTTTTTTACCCGTTTGAACAATTTCTCGTTCAGCCGGATGTCATCCTCGTGCCCGGACAATAAAGGGGCAACTTGCTTTGCCGTTTTTTGTACTTCATCGTTGGTTTTGACCGATCTCAGGACGTAGAACACGTTGCTCACCCGTGTCAGCAAAGCGCCGCTGCGTTCTAATGCCTCGATGGTATTTTCAAAAGTTGGCGCCGCCGGGTTGTCCACGATACCCGCTATCTCCTTTTTCTGCCGCTTCATCCCTTCTTCAAAAGCGGGTAAATAGTGCTCATTCTTTATTTTGTCGAAAGGAGGGACTTTAAAAGGAGTGGCGAATTCGCTGAAAAAGGGATTGACCGCCGGTTCGGTTTTCTTCTCTTTCACCGACTCTGTGCAGAAGCTAACCATTAATACCAAACCACACACACAAATTGTTATAAAAATATTGTTTTTTTTTCTTTTTTGTCTCATAGCATATTATATATAAAATGTACAAATAATTCAAATATTATTTTTATTCTTATTTGATTATTAGGATTACTGAAAAAACCTTGACAGCTAAAAAAAATGATGCTAATTTAATTATGGTTTAGTCATAGCAATGTGACAATATAAATGAAATGTTTGCTTTTCCAAATTTAAAGGTAAGAAATGTTGAAATTAGGTAAGAAATTCTCAAAAGAGGATTACAGAAAATCTCTAATTAATATCAAAAGTAAGCTAACAGCCAACCAGGTTAAGATGCTAAATCACCAGTATGATGCACCTGATAAAACTATCTCAGCTACGGAACTTACTAATCTAATGGGTTACCGAAAGTTCGGTGCTGTAAATTTACAATATGGGAAAATTGGACGTTTTTTAAGTGAATATTTTGAATTTACTCCCCCCACTCGCAAAAATGGAACTCCTCGCTGGTGGATGCTAATAGCTAATGGTATTCCATCTAAGATGGATGAAAATTTTAAATGGATAATGCATCCTGAATTAGCTATGGCATTAAAAGAATTAGGGTGGATAAAATCTCAAAACAATTTAGAAAAATTTGAGGAGATTCTTGATTCAACACCTAATAATAAGGTACGGTCAACTTTTATCAAACTTTTTTCTGATGAAAGTGCACGTCGTCAAGTTTTAGCAAATTTCATTGAACTAATCGAACATGCTCATTCCATGGGAAGTGATACATGGGGAGTTCATTCTTTACCAAAAAAGATACGGCTTTTAGTTGGGCGGCTAATTGTTGCAACGATACAGAAAGATTGTATATGGATTGCATTAGGCAAAAATAGCTTAGAAAAATCGACAGATAAAAATGAAGTATTAAATGAATCAGAAAGTTGGCAATGGGATACTGGTGTCTTCCGGGAATATAAGGTGATTCCCACAAAAAATGGTTATTTTTCCCCAAATCATTCTCCCGAAATCTGGTCTATTGTTAAAGAATTCAATTTTAAAGTAATAGAGAAATCCGCCATTAAGTTTAAAAAACTGTATAAAAAAAAGTCAAAAATTACATAACCGAGAAATAATAAATTACCTGAAAAGTGAAACAGGAAAGGACATCCCTAAGCCGATTTACAATATCCAAAGCATAAAATTCCCTGAGGAAATTGAAGAAAAATATTTTGAAGGAGCAAAGAAAAAGGTAACAGTAAATGCTTATGAACGTAATCCTGAGGCAAGAAAAAAAGCCATAGAATTCCATGGTCGTAGTTGTCTTGTTTGTGGATTTAATTTTGAAAAAAAATTCGACAAAATTGGTGCTGGGTATATTCAAGTTCATCATTTGAAGCCATTAGCAGATATCAGAAAACAATATGATTTAAATCCCATTGAAGATTTACGACCGGTATGCCCTAATTGTCATGCAATGCTTCACAGTAAAGATCCACCATTTACAATTGATGAATTAAGAAAAAAACTTCGCTAATATTATTGCTGAAAAAATTATTTGTCCACAACACAACCCGGACGAGCCGGAACCA
>JAGLQA010000117.1 GCA_023137075.1 Candidatus Aminicenantota bacterium | reverse complement strand
TCACAACAAATATTGAGCTATTTAAGTCAAGCATGGCGGTACTTAATTTTTCTCAATTTAATTTTGTGTTTTCTGCTAACTGTATGAGAAAAACAGAACCGAAAAAAGTATAATCTGATACGCTTTCTTATGGCAGAAAGTTCAGATTAATGAGATTTTCATTATAACATAAGTGAACTATTTCTTGGCAATAAGGAAATAAACCCGAATTCACCGCCCAAATCCCATAACCCTTTAATGATGGGCAACCTCAAGGGATTGCCCCTACATTTTTTGTTCATGTTTCGTAGGCTCTGGGCTTGCTCCTGCCCTTTATTGATCGTATTTTTCATTAAATTAATATAATTTAGGCGGTAAATTTGGAGAAATTACCCGACACCATTTTTCCCCTCACAGTACTTGCACAGTTGAAACATGGATAAATTTGACTATTGGGGTGGATTATTTTAAAATATTGTTTAAGTGCAAAACCAGGTATTGCTCATCACAACGGTAGAATGAACACATTAAGGAGAAATAAACCATGACCGATAGATCGTTAAATAGACGTAAGTTTTTGCAATTAGCCGGTTTGAGTACCGCCGCCTTGAGTATCGGGATTACAGTTCCCAAATTAGTGGGCCGGACAGCCAACGGTTTGGTAGTAGAATCGGAAGAAGAATACGGCGGTTTTTTAGTCGAAAAGATGAATGCCGGTAAGCTGCCTTACCGGTATGATCCACAGGTACTAAAAGCTATGAATGAAAAAATGACCATGTTCAGCCGCAATGTATGGGACCCGGCCCGGCAGAAACGGCCTGAGTTAACTGAGGACCTCTTTCACGAGAACCTAATAAAGGGAAAAGGCAAGGTGCCCAACCAGACCCGGCTCGATTACGCGTTCATGGCCGCTTCCTGGACAGTGGCCGGCAATCGTGATTACCCATCTTACAAATGGGATGTACAGTCCGGTATGATTCGTATGCTGCAGCGGGAGGTCCCGCAGGCCTGGGATCCCAAAGACCTTGATATGAGCTGGGAAGAGGCTTCCCTGGCCGTCAAGCACGCGGCTCTCTTTTACGGCGCGTCCTTGTGCGGCATGGCCGTACTCAATCCCTTGTGGCTTTATTCCCACCGCTACTCCCCTACCCGGGAAAATAAAGAACAGACCATTCCCATCCTATCGGAAAGTGAGCGGTTGGAACAGGCTGACGATGCCTGGTATATTCCCAAATCCATGAACCGGGTGATTGTGCTGGCTTTCGAGGAAGACTATAATGCCATCGCGAATTCTCCCGGACGTCTGGCCTCTGCTGCCACAGGGAACGGTTATTCGCGCATGGCTGTGACCGCTTTTACCCTGGCGGAGTTTATTCGCGGCCTGGGTTACCGGGCCATTCCGGCCGGTAACGGCGTGGGCTTGAGTATCCCCATGGCCCTGGATGCCGGTTTAGGGGAATTGGGCCGCAATGGCCTATTGGTAACTCCCAAATACGGCCCCCGTGTCCGGCTGGCCAAGGTCATAACCGATATGCCCCTTACGGTTGACGCTCCCATAAGTTTCGGCGTTACCGAATTCTGCAAAAATTGTATGGTTTGTGCGGAACAATGTCCCTCCGGTGCTATTCCGAAAGGAGACCTGACCTGGAAGGGGAAATCGCCTTCCAACAATCACGGTGTCTACAAGTGGTATGTCGAGCAAGAGAAGTGCTACGATTTTAACGGTTTTAGCTGCTCGAGCTGTAAGATGACCTGTCCTTTCAATAAACCTAACAACTCCTGGCTGCACCGGTTGATTCGCCAGGTAATTCGTAAACGAATCGGTGTGGCAGACAAAATAATGGTAACGCTTGACAAAGCCGGGGGTTACGGCAGGCAGGTTCCGGCCAGCCGGTTCTGGAAAAAAAGCGGCCGGGCTTCTATCACCGCCCGGGAGCAGGCTTAAAACTTTTATCCGGTTCGGGAGGAGCCGAAGGTATGGCTTTCGCTTTTGTCTTCAATTCCCGGAGTATCACTTCGATTGCTTTATTCAATTGTTCATCGATACCGGCATATTCTTTGGCCGGATCATTATCCACGACAATATCGGGTTCAACACCGTAACCTTCGATGAGCCATTTTTTGCCTTCCACATCGTAACATGCAAATTCCGGTTTAAATAGCTGGCCGCCGTCAATAAAAGGCAGTGGCCCCCTGATACCGACTGTGCCGCCCCAGGTCCGTTTACCTATCACCTTGCCTAACTTATGCTTCTTAAACCGGTAGGGGAAAATATCACCATCCGATGCGGAGAATTCATCGATGAGGCAGACCAGCGGTCCGGGCATCACACCGCCGGGATCATAATCGGGTGAACCGTTTCGCGCTATCCCCATCATTACCACTTTTCTACGCAGCCTTTCTATGACCTGGGGTGAAACACTGCCGCCGCCATTTCCCCGCACATCGATTATTAACGCTTCTTTACGCAGTTGGGGATAGTAGTATTTTACGAATTCATTCAATCCTTGCCGCCCCATATCCGGGATATGAATATAACCTACTTTACCGCCGGTCGCTTTGTTAACCTTCTCTATATTCGTGCGCACCATGTTAAAATAGTAAAGATTCAACTCACTCTTTACCGGTACGACAACCACTTCTCTGCTGCCCTTTTCGGAGGGAGATGAATTTAATTTCAGGGTAACTTGTTTGCCGGCCGTATTGACAAGGAATTTATAGATATTATTCATCTTAGCGGTAGATTTTCCATTGAGTTCGATAATGTAATCGCCTTCTTTCGCATTGACACCGACGGTTGTCAGGGGAGAAATTTTTGACTTATCCCAGTTTTCTCCTTTTAAGATTTTTTTAACCCGGTAATAACCGGTATTGGAATCCCGTTCCAATTGTGCCCCTAATAGACCCTGCTCGATTTCCTTGACCGGTGGTCTTTCGCCGCCGGCTACATAGGTATGGCCGCAATTCAACTCGCCGATCATTTCCCCTATAATATAGGTTAAATCGTTACGGTGATTCACATGTTTGAGTAGGGACGCATACTTATCCCTTACGGCCGGCCAATCGACGCCGTGCATATTGGCAGCATAAAAGAAATCCCGCATCTGTCTCCAGCTCTCATGAAAGATCTGCTTCCATTCGCATTTCTTACACAGATGCATCTCTAAACCCTTCAGGTTAAGAGTATCTTTAATAGTAATCTTAGAAGAGGGGAGATCAATAATGGCAAACTTTTTATCCTTTATAACCAACATCTTCTTGTGGTCGGCAGATATTTTATAACCATTGATTTCTCCCAATTGGACTTCCTTTTGCTTTTCCAGGTCATACATCAACAGGAGAGTTTTTTTATCTCCGCTGCCCCGCCTCTGGTAATAGATTTTACTTTCCAGTGGGGTGAAGTTAAAATAGTTGGACGGATTAATGGGTAAACCGACAATCCTGTCGCCCAGCCCATTTAAATCGATCTTTACACTTACCGGCGTATCCTGTTTCCCATCCTTTTTGCTTTTCTTAGGCTTCGTGGATTCTCCCTTTCCCGGCTGTGCCTGTTTTTTTATTGAGACTTCGTCACTCTTCGGTTTAAATGGGGAGGGAGTACTTGCGGATAAGGTAACTAAATAGATCCGGTCCATATCCCGGTAAATATGGTTATATTCCGTCCAACCGTAAAGGGGGCTATAATCCCTGCTTGAACCGAAAAACAGGTATTTACCGTCCGGGCTGAAAACAGGACTGAATGCAGTATACCACTCATCGGTCACCACGGTATTTTCATTTTTGTCTAAGGAGTAAATATAAATCCGGTTATACCTGGTCTCTTCCAATTTGCTGTAAGCGATCCATTTACTGTCCGGCGACCAGGAGTAATCCCTGATCTCCCACACCGGCGATTTCGTTACTTCCGTGACCTGTTTTTTTTCGATATCCACAAAGCGCA
>JAGLQA010000116.1 GCA_023137075.1 Candidatus Aminicenantota bacterium | reverse complement strand
TCGGCCAACCACGGTCGCTTAAAAAGAAAAGGCGCCGGAAAATCTAAGGCCAGAACTCTTCCCCGGCCGGGCCATCTATTCACAAAATCCGCGGCCTGCCACCCCGGGATAACACGCTGCTCGACCTGCTCCCGATTGATTGCCCCCTTGATATACAGGCCCGGTGTTTTGAGAAGTAAAGCCCCGGTAAAAACCAGGAGCGGAATGGTCAGGGCTAAGGATACTAACATCGCCCGGCCCGGGCGCCACTTCGACAACAACTGTCCTTCGACAACGGCTAATCCCCAGATGAAGGGCATCGTGAGACGGACCGAGGGATGAAACCATATTTCAAAAAGCAGGTAGGGTAAAATCACACCGGCCGCTATCCGCGACCTGCGGTCCCGCAGCGCCAGCGGGAGCAATATCAGGCCTAACAGGTGGTGCCAGCCCACTACTTCGTCCCACTCCACCTTGCCGAGACTTGCTCCCCAGGGAATTTTCATCGGCCCGGGCAGAGCCTCATGCCGCTGCGTTACGTACCGGTAAGCCTCGGCATCGACATCCGCGACACCGCCCCGGAGGAAACCCGTCATCACGGGGTAAAAAGGATCGCCGGTACTGATGGTGTTTCGCACCAACAGCGGCATCATTACCAACACGACCGGGATCAAAGCCGCAAACAGGGAGCGAATCTTCTTGCCGGCTCGCGCCTGGAACAACAGCAGCACGATGCAGCCGAGTACTCCGGGCGCGACGGTCCACTTGGTCCAGGCAGCACCGGCCAGGACAAGACCTATGATTACCGGGCGGGCCCGGGAACGCAGCAGCAGGCAGGCTAAGCCTAAGTGGAAAACGACAAAATTATCGATAAACGCAGCACTGGCAATAGACAGCACTACCGGGCTTACAGCGTACAGCAGCCCTCCTAAAAACGCGCCGTGCCGGTTGTTTTTACCCTTCCTGATCATTAATACGATCGTTGTAATACCCGAAAGAAAAAGGAAGAAGTGAAGAAATTTGGCCGCTTCACCCGGACCTAGAAGCAGTTCAACCAGGTACAGCATGTCCGCACCCTGGGGATAGGCGCCGGTAATATCCCAGGGATAGCGGAAGATATGCCCTTCCAGAAGGAAGAGCCTGGGCAGAGCTAAGTGATAGCGCAGCCCATCCGAATCGATAACCGGAAGCAGCAGCAGTGGCAGGCAGAACAGTACCGGCAGCAGCAGTGTGGCAGCGGCAGCGGGTGAGGATTTAACCAATTTCCAGCCATTCCGGAGCGATCGAATCACATTTTGCCACCATTCACCGAATCGCCGCAGGGAGGGAAGGAACAACAAAATGACCGCCGGAAGGATGAAGGAGGTTCCGAACAGTCCCCCTGCCAACCACACCGTCAGGCTGGTGAATGTCATGCCCCAGGAAGTCGCCAGTAAAATCGCGAGTGAGGGACGGCGCGGGCACCATGACCGCGGCAGGTAAGCGAAACCGATAATGGAAACCCCGCAAAAAACCAAGAAAGCATTCAAGGCCGCCCTTACAATGATTAAAATATCCGGGAATAAAGTCATATCACATCTTACCTTAAAAATGATTATAGCATGAATATAATCGTGATAACAACACAAATCGGTGAAGTTGGAATTATATACTCAGGCGTTTAGTCGATGCACTTTTCGCCGCCGAAAGAGTCCCGGAATATATTCAGCAGGTTGAGGGTCTGCTCCAAGATGAGATTGGCATCGCGAATATAACCGTAAAAAAGGATACTCAACCTGGTCTTGGATGTCTCGTCCAGGATGCGTTTTACCTGGTTTTTATCGAATTTATTCTCCAGTTTCTTCAGGGTTTTTTTATGGATTTCGATCTCCCGGCAATTGATGATATCTTTGGCCATCATCGCGTCCGCGGTTTCCCCCAGGACTTTAAGCACCAGTTCCAGGATTTGTTTTAACTCCTCCAATTGCACCGGCAGCATGGGCTTGTGGTTATTGTTGACATGGCTGAAAGCCCGGCGAACCGCGTCACGCAAGCATTCGGCGATTTCCTGGAGGACGTTCACTGCCTGGGCATATTTCTGCGTGTACCCCGGATCTTCCTTTTGCAGCAGCCGGAGAGTTTTAAAAACATTAGCTACGATAATATTGGCCCAGCCCTGGATTTTTTTGGACTCTTTTCGCGCATTTTTTAACATCTGCCGATTCTGTCCGGCAAGGCCGTCATAACTTTCGGACAATACCTTTGCCACCTCCTTGAGAAAGTAACCGGCATGCTCGAAGCTGGTACTGATGGCATATTTACTGTCTTTTACCTTTTTCAGGTTAAAAATTTCGGCTGCCTCAATCTCTTTTTCCCTTTTCTTGTGCAGCCGGTGATTGCGCAGAATGAGAAAGCCGCCCAATACCATGATTGCAAGAGCGCCGACTGCCTTCAGATAATAGATAGAAAAGGCAAATACGGCGGAAAATGTAAAAGCCATAATAGCGGTTAAAAACCAGCCGCCGATGACGGTAAATACCCCGGTCACCCGGAATACTGCGCTGTCCCTGCCCCAGGCCCGGTCGGAAAAGGAAGAGCCCATGGCCACCATGAAGGTTACATAGGTGGTGGACAAGGGAAGTTTCATCGACGTCGCCAGGGAGATGATAACGCTGGCCACCATCAGGTTGACAGATGCCCGGACCAGATCGAAGGAGGGGGTATCGCCCTCTGCCGTCACCTGTGCGACAGCACGCGAACTGTCAAACCTCCACTCCAGCTTTTTAAGCCAGGAATTGGGAATAATTTTCCCGGTACCCTCGGACAGAGAGGTAAACATACGCACAACGGTACGGGATATAGCCGACGAACCGAACCGTTCCATGCCCTCCTCCTGGCGGCCTAAGTTAACTTCCGTGGCGGTAACGGTGCGGGCTTTACGCGATAACCATAAAGTAATTGCCATAATAATACCGGCCAGCAGCAGGAAGTGGGTATTCGAGGGTACGGCTTTCTGCAACGCGATCATGGGAGTTGTCAACGGGTCGGCGGTGGTCTGGGCCACCTGGTACGAATTCAGCCCGGCTAAAGGCACACCGATGAAATTAACTAAGTCATTGGCGGCAAAGGCCATGGCCAGGGCAAAGGTGCCGATTAAAACGATGGGTTTGAGTATATTGATTTTTGTCAACAGCATTATAACCTGAAGGACAAAAGCGCAGGCCAGGAAACTGAGCAACAGCAGCAGGCCGGTATGGGTTTTGATCCAGGTCAGGATTTCGGGTGTAATGATGGCAGAGCCTTTAGCCCCTTTAATCAGGATAAAATAAATAATAACAGACAGGGCCACCCCCCCCCAGAGCGCGCCGTAGCGCTTCAACCTCCTGGTAAAATCAAAGGTAAAGAGCAGACGTGACAGGAATTGGAATATGGCGCCGCATATGAATGCTATCACCACGGATAACAGAATACCGGAGATAATGGCCAGGGCCTTGGCTGTATTAATATATTTTGTCAATGAAGAAAGCCCTTCGCCGGCCATGGTAATTTTGATGATCGATACGGCCACTGCCGCGCCCAATAGTTCAAAGACGATGGAAACCGTGGTAGATGTCGGCAGGCCGAAGGTATTGTACAGATCCAGCAGCAGCACGTCGGTCAACATAACAGCCAGGAAGATGATGATCAATTCCGGCATATTAAAAAATTCTGGGTGAAAAATACCTTTCCTGGCGATCTCCATCATGCCCTTGGAGAAGGTGACGCCTGCCAGCATACCGAGGCTGGCAATAATCATAATCACATGACGCGGCGCCACTTTCGAGCCAATCGAGGAGTTCAAAAAATTCACCGCGTCGTTACTGACTCCCACTATCAAATCGGAAACGGCCAGGGTGGCTAAGATTACGATTGCAGCAATGTAAATCTCCATTTATAATCTCCATTTGATGAAAAAGGGATTAAATTCTGGTAATAATAACTCAAAACTTAAAAAATTTCAACCCTTTTACAGGATGATTTTACTTAATGTGAATTTTATAGAAAGAGTGTAAAGTAAATGTTAAGATTGTGTTAAAATTCTGTTAAGATTTGCGCAGCGGAAATCCTGCAATTCACCTGTCCCTCTTTTTCTCTTTCTTATTTATCGAGAGGTAGCTCCCGATATTCTCCATTACTTATCTTCCAGGCTCATGTAATAATTAATCTCTTCTTCGGAAAGAAATTCGTCCGAATTATCAACCGCGGATGCCAATTCAATTTCAGAATCCATGGCATCTTCACCAGGCAGAGAAACTCTTAATAATTCACCCGTCCCTCTTTTTCCCTTTTTTTCATCTTCAATCATAGATCATCTTTCCCCGCTGCCTTAAATAACACCAGGTTATCAATAAATTTAAAGTCTTTATGATTAAATGTCCATAATGGGAGCTTCTTTATAATCGCAGTACCGGCTATCAATGCATCCGGGATAAGTAGCCCATAACTAATAGAAAATTTTTTCATTAATTCCATAGATATATTTGATGTTGCCTGGTTAATTGGAATGATTTGAAATTTTTTTAAAAATTTATCAATTTTTGTTAACTCAATTTTATCTCTCGATCCCTGAATTAACTCCATGTAAACAATGGAACTAATGGAAATTTCTAACTTTAATAAGTCCTGGTATAACTGCTTGTTTCCCCTAAATATATCGATAAAAATGCAGGAATCAACTAAAACCTTTCCCATGTTTCTGATCTTAAATTTTTTTGAATGATTTCCGAAGATAAATTTTCAGAAAATCGGTCTTCCCATATTCCCACAATTTCATCATTCCCTTGTAATTTTTTCCTCTGTTTCTTAGCGGATGCAGTTTTGATAAGCCGGATAATTTTTTTTATGATCTCGGTATTCTCAATATTATATTCAAGTTTTATATCGCCGGGCACGTAAATATTGATAGAACCCATTTTGTACCTCCTTACTTAATATAGATTAAAACCTCCCTGCTGTCAAGTACCTGTTAATGAATTTGGGGTGATAATAATTCACCTGCCCCTCTCTTTTCTCAAAACCAACTTGAATATTTATGGTATATCGGGTACTATCTTGGGATGAACAATTTGAAAGAAAAAGTTGGGGTTATCGGCCTTGGTTATGTCGGGATTCCCCTGATCAGGGAGTTCGTGTCCCGGGAATTTGAGGTTATCGGTTTCGACATCGACGAACAAAA
>JAGLQA010000115.1 GCA_023137075.1 Candidatus Aminicenantota bacterium | reverse complement strand
GGAATTGGTAAGTACCGCCGGGTGTTTTTTTCCGAAGGCGTAGAAATATGGATAAAAATTAATAAACTCGATGACCGCACCATTTCCGTCTTTATCCGCCACCAGGAAATGCAGGGGCTGCCCCTTCTGCTGGATCCGTATTTTCCGGTCTGTCTTTATCACCTCTTCAACTGTCCCGCAGGTGTCCAGGATATACTGCATCCACTGCAGCTCCATCACAGAGGGACGGCTGTCCTTCATGGGATACTGAGTATGGGAAAGCCACATGCATTCGATTACCAGGCCAGCCTCATTCATCCCACCGGTGGGATATTCCTGCCCCAACTGGTTAAAGGTAATGCTCCCATATCGACTACCCCAGCTGGCGGGAGATTCTCCCGGATACACCAGAGCCTGTTTCACCAATCCCCGGGGATTGATTACCGCAAAACCGGTATGGGTAAAAAAATCATAATTGCGTCCGAATAATTTTACATTCTTATCCTGAGCAAAAAATGTGGAACAGGGGATCAAATGATTCCCATTCATCAGCATAAACAATAAAGCCAAGACAATCATTGATATTTTCTTATTTGTCATAATATCCTCCTGGCGCGGTTGTGGTTACTGCACCGCCCATATTATAATCTTTTGGGAACATTAGTAAAGGGGTTTTGTGACAGATGACAAGGAGCAGGGAGAAAAAGGGTCTAAAGATATTTTCTGACAATTTCTCGAAATTCCGGGACATAGCTGCGGGAAACCGGGACCACGTCCTGGACCTGATCCAGAAATAACCTGAATCCCTGGGCATTCATAAAAAAGAGGTTCCCGGGATTGAACCGATAGGTATCCCTATCATTCTGGGAGTTGATCAACAGCAGTTCTTCATTTTTCTGGTTTTGGATACCACCTGGCAATCGGTCCTTTAATTTTTGATTGGCCAATTGTTGGGTTTTCAGATTTTGTTTGAGCCGGATGTTTTGATCGATCATTTCGATGATAAATATACACAGAGTACCCAAAGCCAGGGTGCCCGTGATCACCGGCCAGGGTTGAAAATGTTCCGGTGTGCTTAATCCGGTTTTTATAAAATACCAGCGGGCATAAACAACATTGACCAGGGTAATGGTGAGGACAATCCACATCGGCCAGATCCATACTTTTACCGGTGAACCTTTATCGGGAAAATAACGGTTCACCAGACCTCCGAAAACAAGGTAATTGAGGAGCACAAGCAAAAAACCGATCAGGCCATATCCCCAGATTAGCGGATTTAAAATTTTCTCCGGAACTCCCTGGAATCCAAAGGGCTCAAAAACCTTTAAAAATGAAAAAATAAAACCTCCGGTCAGAATGCTATAGTATAACCGAGGGTATTTCTTGATAAAATTCTTCATTTTAAACAGTTCAACTTTGAAAATTGTAATCATATTGTATTAAATATTCCCAAAATATTAAAACCCCTATTCTACTGCATTGTTCCCAGCATTTTGAAGGATTTTTCTATGGTGTAAGGGGGTGTAAGGAGGTAGGTAAATTATTATACCCCTGGAACCTGTAATAAGCGCAGGACTATTTCACCTCAGTTTTGAAAAATTTCCCTTTTATATCACTGTTGGCGCCTCTTTTTAATCCCTGTGCATAAACGTCACCATGGATATCGTTATTGGCTCCCATTTTTACGATTCCTTTTTTACAGACAAGATCCGCATGGATATCGTTGTTATTTCCCATGGTGATATTTCCATTAAATATGGTTACGACTTTAGAAATATCAACTTCGTTTTTAATAAAAATATTGCCTTTTTTTATGGTGATGGAGCCGATAATATCCACTCTTTCGGCAAGAAACAGGTCTCCTTCTTCAATAAAAATATTACCCGCGACATCGGCATCTGCCATAATTCTTACATTCCCCTTCTTGATCATAAGGTCTCCGGAATATTCGTCCCGGATTACTGTGTCTTTGCCTGCCAGTACCGTAACCAGGGGCAACGTAAGTAGTAGAACGACAACTAACATTTTTTTCATAAAGTAACCTCCAAAATTTTATATTTTATTTCCAATTATAATCTAATATGGGATTTTATTCAACCTTAACAGCGGCTTGCCAACCCTGGGGTATTAAAGCGCTTCCCTGGAAGTCCCCCGACGAGATGCCGGGAAGCGTTTTTTTTAGCTTCCGGCGCCGCAGGGAACAAATCCCTGTGTAACAACGTATTATCTATAAATACCATTTATTTCTAAGGAGGCATTGTGTCTTTATTCGGAAATATTATCTGGCTTGTTTTCGGCGGTATATTTATTTTTTTACACTACTTAGTTTCGGGCGTTTTAATGTGCCTCACCGTAATCGGTATCCCTTTCGGGATCCAGGTAATTAAATTAGCGCAATTAAGCCTCTGTCCTTTTGGAAAGAATGTGGTGGACCGGGGAAGAAGTTCCGGTTGTTTGTCGCTGCTAATGAACATATTATGGTTGATCCTGGGCGGTATATGGATTGCGCTGCACCACTTAATCTGGGCTTTGATCCTGGCGGTTACGATAGTCGGTATACCCTTTGCCGCCCAGCATGTGAAGCTGGCGCGTTTAGCCCTGACGCCCTTCGGTAAAGAAATAAGGTAGCCCCGCAACCCGGCTGTAAGATTCCCGATGCAATTGCCTATATCCGGAAAAAAACATTCGCACGCACCGACCCGGATTTCGGATTTTGTTCATGGTAATCACTATACCCAAGAGTTTTGAAAAAGAAGAGCTGGACAATTTGACTTCATTAATTTCGGAGATAAGCCAGAGACTAATGTCGCATTCGTAGAAATACGTACCTTTTCTTAAAACTCTGAATATACCTATAATAATGGGCATTTTTTTCAACTTTTTTTAAGACCCATCAATATTTGTAGCACCCTTTTATAATTTCAATTTTTAATCAAATTACAATAAATCTTTTACTATAGGAGATTTTGAGATGATTACGAGTTTGGCATGAATTTTGCAATAATTATTTGGTGAGGCCAAATGAAAGAAACATTAGTTTTTAATAGAGCCAGGATGAAGGAGTGAGATAAATGAAAACAGAATTTTCGGATACTAGGTTTATAAAGTTAAAAAATTACTCAGTGGAGGAAGAAAAAATTTTTATTATGCAATTATTCAGTTTACTGAGCAAAAATGAATTGTTCATCGCCCAATTATACCAAAGTTATGAGCAGAAATTTCCCACTTTTTCTTTGTGGTACCAGCTGGCTGAAGATGAGAAGCAACACTCATCTTGGCTTAAAGCACTTCTTCCCAGTATAGATGATGGCTCTATTCGTATTCCTAAAAATAGGTTCATCCCTGATGCGATTAAAACTGTCAATAACTACCTGCGGAGTGAAATTCAAAAGTCTCGGAGCCAAAAGATATCTCTAATTTATGCTTTATCCATATCCGTATCAATTGAAAATTCCTTGCTTGAAAAAGGATTTTTTGAGTCCCTGGTGACAGATTCCCCGAGACTCGACCAAATCTTAAAAAAATTGGTTAGTGCCACCAGAAATCACCTGGAGTTGGTTAGGCAAT
>JAGLQA010000114.1 GCA_023137075.1 Candidatus Aminicenantota bacterium | reverse complement strand
GTAATGCATAATATCCGTGAGATGGCCGAGCGTTATCGTTAATTTTCAACGAAATATCGGCTGCATTCGGCCAAAAAAACAGGGTTTTCGGTCAGGCACTAATTACCTGAAAATGTAGAGGAGTAAGATTCGAATAGTGTTTTTCTCCATTGCCCATTCTGCCTCGTTCAGGGTTTGCTCAGCTCTTTGGGTGCGGTATTTTATTAAATCTTCTTTATGCTCCATAATAGGCTCCCTCCGTGCAAACCGCAACTCTGAAAGGCGTATTCTGCTTCTTAATTTCTGCTTCGTGATATACCTTGGCATCGATTAAGATGTCGTATTTCAATTCTATTTCAAGTACGATCCCCATAACATCGCTTTCTTTTTGCCATCCCGGCTTTTCGGAAAACATAATGACAATATCAAAATCGGATTCCGCGGAAAAATCCCCCCTGTACCGGGAGCCGAAAAAAGTAATACCCACAAAATCGACATAATTTTTTTTTAGTTCGGAACTCAACTCGTAAATTATGGGCTCAAACTCTTTTCCGGTTGTTATTTTCTCGGCCATTTTTGTTATCCGATCAGGATTATGCCATGAATATAATTTTTTTTCAACTTTTTCCGTATTATTTTCAGCCATTCTCATTTTAATTGATTTAGAGACGGAAAATCTTCCGTCTCAGAGGCATTTAGTAAATAATAAAGCTAAAGATTAAAATTGCTGAATTTTACAAGGGAATGTTGAAAAATGTTACGGGATATGCTAAGTATTATGATTAAACGGAGGATAAAAGCAGGTAAAAATGATCGAGATAGAAACAATCGCGGAATTTGCGGAATTTTTGAAAAGGGGCAAAGACTGGAACGATATTGCTGTCCAGGGCCTGGACCTGACCAACTATTCTCACCAATTACTGGAATGTAATTTCAGGGGGAGTGTTTTTTTAGGATGCCGGTTAGAAGAGGCTGCTGTACATCGCATTATGCAAACCGGGGGACTCCATTTTTCCGACATAGATCACATACCTTATAAACCCTTTCGCGGCGCCTTGTATACCAGGGAGACGCTTTTTGAGGGTTTTGACCCCCGGAATCCGGGTTCTTACAGGCAGACAACCGACTGGAAAATCTACCGGCACTACTTAGAGACAGGAAAACACAACCCGGACTCGATTTTAGAAACCCTGGTTAGGCGGCTGCACGACTTTTCCATATCCGATGCCCTGAACGATTTCCTCGGCTCCTTAGAGAATAAAAACCGTATCGCAGCCGTAATGGGCGGCCACAGTCTTTCCCGGGAATCGCGGGATTTTAAAAAAGTGGCACGGATTTCCCGCGAACTCGCCCGGTCCGGCTATTTAATGATTTCCGGCGGCGGCCCCGGCGCCATGGAGGCCACTCATCTCGGCGCCCGGTTTGCCGGTTACAGCGAGGTGGACATGGATGATGCCCTTCGCATTCTTGCCGGCGCCCCGCTCTATTTTGATCCCCGGTGGTTGTCCACGGCTTACGAGGTAATAGAGAGATTTCCGGCCCGGCAGTACCATGGCGCCTGGGTCGAGAGTATCGGCATTCCCACCTGGCTTTACGGTCACGAGCCGGCCACACCTTTTGCCTCAAGGATTGCCAAATATTTTGCCAACAGCGTCAGGGAAGAGGGTTTGCTGGCTCTTGCGGTTGGGGGTGTTATCTTTGCCCCGGGCAGCGCGGGAACAATCCAGGAAATATTCCAGGATGCCTGTCAGAATCATTATGAATCCTTTGGCCTGGCCAGCCCTATGGCCTTTTTAAACACACGATATTGGCAGGAGGAGAAACCGGTTTTCCCCTTATTAACCCGGTTAGCAGCGGGGGAAAAATACGCCGCCTTACTCTCGATCAGCGATGAAGCAGAAGCCATTGTCCGGGCCATCACAGATTTTAAACCTTAGTCCGGAATAACCGGGGTAATACTCCTAAATCACGTTCCTGGGAACTGAAGCACAAAAAAAACCGGTTAAATAAAAAATTTGGCAATCAAAAAAACGCAGCCGGCAACCAGGCCGGCTGCCGCGAGGATAATAATAAAATATTTAAGAAACGGCTTCCTGGGTTTCCCCCGGGTTTTGATGGACTTCGTGGCGGCCGCCTCCTTTTCCTGCTTTACTTTGAAGTTTATCGCGTCGATCAGGCGAATGACACCTTCCGCGTTTTTTACTCTATCTTTCGGGGCTTTGGCCAGCATTTTGTCGATCAGGGGTTGATAGTACTTCAAGCGCGAGGGTAATTGCGGGACCGGTTCTTCCGCGTGTTTGACCGCCAGGGCGATCACATCTTCGGCTTTATAGGGGGCACGCCCCACTAAGGCTTCATATAACACGATCCCCAGGCTGTAGATATCGGCCCGGCCATCGATCCGGGAGGCTCTTACCTGTTCCGGGCTCATATATTTGGGCGTGCCTATCGATACCCCGGTTTTGGTCAGTCTTGTTGCCGATTTTAACACTTTTACAATGCCGAAATCCACTAATACGATTGCCCCGTCCCCCCTGAACATGATGTTGTCCGGTTTTATATCGCGGTGAATGAAACCTTTCCGGTGAGCGTAAGAAAGAGCTTTTGCGGTCTCTTTCACTATATGCAGGGCCTCTTCCGGCTTCAGGCTTGAAGATCTCCGCAGCCGGTCCTTCAGGCTCTCTTTTAAATATTCCATAGAGATATAGTAAGAGTCTTTCTCTTTCCCAACATCGTAAATCGAAACAATATTGGAGTGCCGCAGTTGGGCGGCGGTTCGCGCCTCTTTAATGAACCGGCGCTTTATCCGGGAGTTATTAGCCAGGTGGGGAAGTAGAACCTTCAGCGCGACAGGGCGTTTCAATTTATTTTCAAAAGCCAGGTAAACCCGGGACATGCCACCTGATCCCAACTCCTTCTTGATTTTATATCCCGGTATGTTCAATGGCGTCTCCATAAACCCGCTTCCTGTTTAATCGATTTTCTTTCATTACCTGTCCGTTTTAAC
The DNA here is from genome assembly GCA_023137075.1 of Candidatus Aminicenantota bacterium. GTDB lineage: Bacteria > Acidobacteriota > Aminicenantia > UBA2199 > UBA2199 > JAGLQA01. The sequence goes on along the minus strand of JAGLQA010000114.1, from coordinate 6,378 downwards.
ATGTCTAACCGCGAAATATTATACCATGAATCCGTGACCATTATCAACCTGCCGACAGGCTTGATTTTTGGCCGGGACATCTACCTGGAAGGGTTTTTCTACCAAATATTTAAACATTTGTATAATATAATGTAATTTTATTGACATTTAGTCGAATTTTACTTAAAATAAATTTTAAGAATACATATAATTAAAGGAGCTAACATGAAAAAATTAACTATTTACATTTTTTTAACGGTACTTTTCTTCCTATCCCCAAATGTGGGATGGTCCTGTGTTTACATGAATGATTTTGAATTCTCTTTCCAGCCGCCCGACAATAGTGCGATAGCTGATGAAATGATCGATGGTTCGGCAAGTTTTCTTCAATCCTATTCGGCGGCATTGATGATTTTGTATGAAAGGGAAAAAGCTGAAAAAGGCTTCGTCTCCCAGGAAAATTCTTCTTATTATTTAGATACCGCAATAGCAAAATTGGAATTATCACGGAACCACTATAATAAAGCGATAACCCTGGCTTCGAAAACGGAATACGTCCAATACAGGATTGACCAGTTAAAGAATTTTGATTATAATAAGTTCTGCAGCGAGAATAAATTGAACGACATATTAATGGAAGAAGTAAAACAATACCTGGTAAAAGGCGATGTAATCGGAATATATAGAAGAAATCTTGAATTTGTAGAAACAGCCCAGTCGATTCTCTATGAATTAAGAGAATCACTCAAAACATCAGAAAAACCCGGCATATCCATATACTGGGAAGTGATTCGTTCGTTTTCAAAAACAATTCTATTTGGAAATTATGCCACTTCCGCGGCGAAGCAAGCGTTCGGCCTTGACTGATGGGAATATAATGACTTTAATAAATTTTGAATTGGAAAGAATATTTACAAATAAAAAAAATCTAATATGGCTGCTGTTATTGTTTTTAATAACAATTTATTTTACCAATGTGGGTATCACCGATTATAGAAATTTCATTAATGACAAAAAAGCTTTTTCCAACTTTGAAAAAGAGAGAGCTAAAAGCTTCGCGACCTACAGCCAATATTACGCATTTGGTTTCAGGTTATTTTACCAACCGTCAAAATTGCTCATTTTTTTTAGAAATAGTAATATATTTCAGAACATCGAAAGCAATATCGATGGATCGGAGATCATTAAGGTCTACAATCCTAAAAAGGGGAAATCTATTGCGGATAGAGGTAACTTCAAGGACTTCGCAGGGGTATTCTTTTTGTTGGGATCGCTGCTTATGATCTATACCGGCTCAATAAGTTTCATAAATTCCTCTTTTTTAAAGTGCTTCATGTCAAAAAAGAATATATTCCTTTCTATAATAATACGATTGATCTTGCTGAATGCCGTTTTTGTATTTATCCTGACCATTAATTATGCCTATGCCAGGTTAAGGGGAATTTCTTTTTCTCAAGAGGAAACAACCATCTTCATATCATACGGCACCTATACCTTAATATTTTTATCTTTCTTCTATTTAACCGGGACATTTATTTCGGCTATTTTTAAATCGAAAAAAACCGGGTTGGTTTTAACCGTGTGGATTGTGCTCATCCTTGGAATACCTGAAATAAATAATAACAGCCTGATCAATAGAATAGCGGAAACTCCGAATCACGAATCCTTAAACCTGAAAAAACTGAAGGCCCTGATGGAAATGGAGAAAGACACACAAAAAAGAGTATTACAAATACTTAAGGAAAATAAAAATCAGGAAGAGATTAAAGAGATTCATAAAAATAACGCTTTCAAATTTTACGAGGATGTATACCAGGGGAATAAAAAAACCGAAGCCGAATACAACCATCAGGTATCAATGGTAATCCGTAAATATGAAAAAGAATCGATTATCATACCCACTTCATATTACCGGTTTTTCACCGGGGAAATTTCAAGTATGGGATACGCCGGCTATTTCGATTTCTTAGATTATATTTCAAAACTCAGGGAAGAGTTTTTTACATTTTATCTTAATAGAAGATACGATTCAACGGAGAAAGATGTCGAGCATTTTGTGAAAGGGGAGGAAAATATTTTCCGGGCCCGGAGTCGACTGCCCGAAACCTTTACCGGTGGATTAGCGATAACCCTGCTCTATACACTCATCCTCTTTGCCGCATCCTGTTTTTTACTTTTCCGGAAGTTAAAGGTGAGGAGAGATATCGAAGATCCGAAGTTGACAGCGGAAGAGGACGAAGATGGTAAAATGTATTTCGCCCTATGCAAGAACGATAAAACCCGGAATGAGATTGCCGAATTCTACCGGGGCAGCCCAAACACCGTTTGTGTCGACAATATTAAAGGATGCGAAATAGATCCCGGGCTATCCCCGGCCAACACCTTTAAATATTTTTGCCGGTTCAAAGGAGTGGATGCCGGCCGGGCCGCCGAAAACCTGGAAATACTCGGCATAAAAGATCTTAGCAAAGAGAAAAGAAGCTGCGAGATGACAAAAAAAATCTATTGTGCCGTTTGTTTTGCAAAGGATGCCGCAGGAATCGTAATAGACGATTTTATCGATCGGGAATCCCGTGACTTCGAGCGCAAGTTCTTAGATTTGATCGAACATGCCCTGGAAGGCGAAAGAACCATCATATACCTGAGCACTCAAATTTACTATTTTGATTCCCCCTTTACCGGCGATATAAAAATGAAAAAATTCAAAAAATTCAGGATAGAAAAACCGTCGGCCATTACGATAAGGTAATATCTTCGTCGCTTTCTTCGCACATCAACTTGATCTTGCTGAAAAACTCATTGAAAAAATATTCTCTTACGGACGGAAATTTCCTCATATAAGAGAAAAACATATTAAACGCGATATCAAGCTTCTCATTTTCGGTATAGGCGTTGTCCCGGCGCCTTTTCTCCATGGATGCCGCTGTTTCACGGATAGTGCCGCAGGCATGGTTAGCCGAGCAGCGCACAAATTCAAGGTCATACCGCTTTCCGAAAAGATGGGATGTTATATCCCGTCTCGATTCCACCCTGTCCGGATTCGTTAAAGAGAGATCAATCACCTTTATAATATCATCGGGAAGGATTTCTAAAATGTCAAAAAAAGGGGGCGGTTCAGGGTCTATTCTGGTGACCCTCCAGTCGTTGGATTTATACTTTGTTAATTCAAACCAGTAAAGCGGACTTGAATCCTTCTCCTCATTACCGGGTTTTTGGGCCTGGTTTTCAAAGAGAACACGCCTGTAGGTTTCGACTCTCTGCCGGTATAATTTAATCCTGTTTTCATACTCGCTGCTCTTTAATTCCTGGATTTTCAAATGCAGCCGGTTCTCAACCACAGGAACGTGTAAAAGCTCGATCAGTTCATGGATATCGGTGGTCTCCCGCTTCTTCATTCTTTTTTGTCCTCTTCGGTGTTATTCTCTTTCTCTTTAGCATCGATTTTTTCTAAGCAGTGTTTTATAAATCTTTCCTTGGTGACTTTATAATCGGAGAAATACCCCAATACCGCGTAAAGGGCATTGGGTATCCGGGTAATATGGTACAACAGGTCGTTTATTTCTTCCTCATATTTTCCGAAATCGTACCGGTTTTCGGCCCCCTCCTTGGACCGGAGAAACATCTCCCCGCGTCCGGTTAAAATATAATTTATATCGGCGCCGAAGTCGTCGATCAGGTAAAACAAATACCTGGCAGAAGGGAGTTTTCTGCCCCTCTCGAAATCGGAAATATAACTCCGCGAAATACCGGTCAACTCTTTCATCTTTTCTAAGGTAATGTTTAACGTATCTCTCAGGCACCTCAAGCGGATACCGATATCCGTCAGTTTCAACGAGTCAATGTTTTTACGGTTCCCGCTCATGTTATTCGCGATTTCTATTATTTAGTCCACTCTGGATGTAACAGCGTACATTTTTTCTGTCGATCTTGCTGTTTTCACCAATCATACATCCATTATACCACGAATATATCCCTATTTCCAGGTGTTCCGGGAGCCCGGTTTTTTCAGATTTCCTCTAATAAAACCTTTTTTTCTTGTATTTTTTTTGCTTACGGGCATTGACATTTCCGTCATATTATGCTATTAGGATTCTATGACGGAAACTCCGGTTAATTTTGGGCAAAATAACGGCATAAAGCCCCAATTTTCGTGCATGATGGCGGAAATAAAAAAGCAGCCATACAAACATCCGGGCCAAAAAAAGGGGGAAGATCATTGAGCCACAACCCGGTGAGTCTTATTATACTCAATAACCCTTCACACTATAACCTGCAGTTTGCCGGTATCGCCTTTCAAAAGGATGATAAGAACAAATACCTGTTAGTCATCTTCCCTGAGGGTGACGATACATTAATACGGAGGCAGTACAAGAGTATTAAGGGCGCCAAGATAGCCTTTGCCAGGAGATACAATCCTGGGCTCAGGCAGAAAAAGAGAGCACCCGATTGGAGCCGTGATATTCTCCGTTATACCTACCACAATGATGATAAAAAAGAGGTTGCAAAAAAAACGAATGAATGACGATTATTTGTTTTACGATGGCAAGGGGATGAAGGAAAAGGGAGACCAACCCCGGGAGACGGATGTTGCCGAGCAGGCAGCCGCTTTTATCCTGACACGCAGTGACCTGAAGTTAAGTAACCTGGGTATAACGGATGCCGCCGCCGCTGTAGGCACGGAGTGTGCTTTCCTGTCGCAGGATTTTTTACTCGACCGAAGAATCACCTTTGAGCGGTTTGTGGAAAGGGAAAAACTTTACAGGGCCGCCTTTGCTTTTGAAATAGAACGGCATATAACCGTCGGCGCTCTGTCAAAAAGATTGGGGTTTGCCACGATCCGGCATTTTGCAAAAGCCTTCGAGGACTATTTTCTAATCGCCCCGCAGAGATACCAACTATTAGTTAGAAATAGGGCCAGGTACAGGCATAAAAACCTTTAAAAGGTTTGCCGGATGTGGTGCACCTGGTTTTAAATGTGGTATAATGGCGGCTAACAAGGAGTTTAAGCAAAATGCGAACAATTAACCTGGCCCTGTTTTTTATCAGTGATATTTTTTTGTTGGTTCTTTTGGTGTCATCGATAGTAGAAAGGGAAAAAAGGGCGAGCTTCATTTCTTTTGCCGGATTGTTATTCAATTCGCTGCTGTGGCTTATCTTTATCCGTTTCGACCATTTAAGCCCGGTAAAAGAGATTAACCTCGTGGCCGTGATTGGATTATTCATATTTGCGTTTATTTCCCTTATTCCCTTTTTTCCCCCTGGGGCGGATAGAGATATCTCGCAGGTGGAAAAGTATGATGAGCGTGATAATATGTTTGCGCGAAACAACCTGCAATTTCACCCGGAACCCGCAGCCGCGTATTACAGCGCCCATCCTGAAAAAAAAGAAATCGATAAAAAAATCCGGGACAAACCGGAGCTTGGCGAACCCGGTTCCACCTATTATGATCATTATGGTTCACCGGTTATGGATGCGGCCTTTTCATACTTAGCCCGCACACGATTCGCTGCTTCCGGGGAGATTAGCAAAAAGAAGAAAAAAATCACGAACGAAGAGATGACTCGCGCCATTCGGGATATTGCCCGGCTCTACGGCGCGGTCGATGTGGGTTTTACGGAATTGCGGCCCTATCACCTATACAGCCGTTCCGGAAGACACAAAGAGGGCTGGGGAGAGGTTATTAAGAATAAACACCGTTCCGCCGTTGTCTTCGTGGTAAAAATGGATGTGGATATGATCAACGAAGCGCCCTCCCTCCCGGCGGCCATTGAGGCGTCGCATCAGTACGTTGAAGCGGCAAAGATCGCTCATATTACTGCCGAATATATTCGTTCCTTCGGGTATGACGCCCGGGGCCATACCGACGCCAATTACCAGGTGCTTTGTGTGCCCCTGGCGGTGGATTCGGGCATCGGCGTATTGGGACGGTTGGGCATCTTTATGCACCCGGTATATGGTCCCTGTGTCAGGCTTTCGGTGGTAACCACCGATCTTAAATTGGAAGAAACAAAAAAAAAGAAAAACCACCGGATCGAGCACTTTTGCCGGGTATGCAAAAAATGCGCGGACAACTGCCCCAGTAAGTCAATCCCCCATGATGAGGAACTATCTTCCCGGGGCTTTCGCCACTGGTCCATCGACCAGGAGAAGTGTTTTTCCTTATGGAAAACCTTCGGTACGGACTGTGCCGTTTGTATCCGGGTCTGCCCCTATACCAAACCCGATACCCCGGTTCATCGATTGGTCCGTTTTTATATATCGCGGAATTCACTGAATCAGCGTATTGCCCTCTTTTTTGATGATCTCTTATATGGCCGAAAGCAAGCGATCCCCGGCAGGAACCCGGATCTCTTTCGCACAAAAGATTTGATGCGGGCTAAAATACAGCTCTGAATAAT
>JAGLQA010000113.1 GCA_023137075.1 Candidatus Aminicenantota bacterium | reverse complement strand
CTTACTTGATTTTCGCTTGCATTAACCGGCAATTTTTAATAGAATAGGGGATGTGATTTTTGACCACAATATTACTAACATGAGGTATGAAAATGGATTTTTTAAAGAGCATCTTCGCGGATTATAAGTCTTACGTTGACCGGGAAGTAAAAATCGGCGGATGGATAAGAAGTATCAGGGATCAAAAAACCTTCGGCTTTATCATGCTGAACGACGGCACCTTTTTTAAGAATATACAGGTTGTTTTCGACGATAACCTGGAAAATTTTGCCAGGGTGACGAATTTGACCATCGGCTCCTCGATAATCGTTACCGGCAGGGTGGTTGAATCCCCCGGTACAAAACAGGATTTCGAGATCAAGGTGGATTCTATCGAGATCGTGGGTGTCGCGGACCCGGATTTTCCCATCCAGAAAAAACGGCATACCTTCGAATTTTTAAGAACCATCGCCCATTTGCGCCCCAGGACCAATACTTATACGGCGGTTTTCCGGGTGAGAAGTTTGCTGGCCTATGCCCTCCATAAGTTTTTTATAGACCGGGGATTTGTATACGTTCACACACCTATCATTACCGGCAGCGACTGCGAAGGCGCAGGCGAGATGTTCCGGGTAACCACTTTAAATCCCAAAAATCCGCCCTTAACACCTGAGAAAGAGATAAACTTTGCCGAAGATTTCTTTGGTAAGGAGACCAATTTAACCGTTTCCGGCCAGTTGGAAGTGGAGAACTTTTGTATGGCCTTTCGCAATGTTTACACCTTCGGTCCGACCTTTAGGGCCGAGAATTCCAATACCCAGCGTCATGCTTCGGAGTTCTGGATGATCGAACCGGAAATCGCCTTTGCCGATATTTCAGACAATATGGACCTGGCGGAAGATATGATGAAGTATATCTGTAAATACATCCTGGATAATGCCCCGGAAGAGATGGAATTTTTTAACACCTTTATCTATAAAGGCTTGATAAACCGGATGAAAAATGTCATAGATTCCGACTTTATGCGTATTACCTATAGCGAAGCGATTGAATTGTTAAAAAAATCAGGGCGGAAATTTCAATACCCGGTAGAATGGGGAACCGGCCTGCAAAGCGAGCACGAACGGTATATTACCGAGGAGATTTATAAAAAACCGGTTTTTGTTACCGATTACCCCAAAAAAATCACGCCTTTTTATATGAGATTGAACGACGATGAAAAAACGGTGGCCAACATGGATTTACTGGTCCCGGAAGTCGGCGAAATCGTGGGCGGCAGCCAGAGAGAAGAAAGATACGATTTACTGGAAAAGCGAATCGATGAATTGGGTTTAGAAAAAAAAGATTATTGGTGGTATCTTGATCTCAGGAGGTACGGAACCGTACCCCATTCAGGATACGGATTGGGGTTTGAGAGGACGATTATGTATGTGACCGGTATGGAAAATATTCGTGATGTTATTCCCTTCCCGCGTACCCCTAAAAACGCGGAATTCTAATCACTGCCGCCTACTCGATATACCTGATAACCCTGGGTTTCAAGGTTGATAAATGCCTGACTATTAAATTTGCGTTTCCGACAATAACTATGGTGCCTCCGTTTAAATGCCGGGATACGGAACTCAGGCTTTCGTAAGTCACCTGTTGGGATATCCGGACGAAAGACGAGGGCAGCCTACTTTCTTCGGATTCGAATAGAGAAAAATCCCTTTCTAATTCCACATCATTCTCAAATTTCCTGGTATTTACTTTTAACCGCCCGCAAAAATAATTTTTCACATCTAGATACTCTCTCCTGGTTATTTTTTTTAATTTTCTCCTTTCAGTATCAACTAATAGAATGAATTTTTCGATGTCGCTATAATTAAGCCGGACAGTATTACAGATAACCGAAACATCTTCGTGGTTCAAAACTTCCTTATTGACCCTGGGAAATCTTACCCCCTTATTGACCTGGCATAATCGACCGACCGGTTGGCTAAACAACATATCATTGAGTACTCGCAGGGGGATATGATTTTTATGGTTTAAGGGAGGGATGGTTTCGAACCAGTATATTTCCGGTGGACTATTGTTGTTTATGTGATAGATAATCACTTCTCTACCGCCGTTTATTTTAAACTTCGCCTTCGTATACCTTTTTTTTATCTCTTGCTTTTTTAAAGTTTTCAAAACCCGGCTGATCGATCCTAATACGATACCGGTTTTCATATTTCCTTTTACGATGAGCTGCGAATTTCTTAAAGTGTAGGTTCTTTGATAAAAAGAGCGGATCTGAGCCAGGTTTATCCTGGTTATCAACCCGGGAACGACCAACGTATTCCCCAATAGATGACCGGGAAAAAGTTTCTGGTAAGCGACCTGAAAAGCCGCGTTCCTTTTCCAATCCCTGGATTTGAGAAATAAGTTCCAGAAATTGTAAACACTATAGTTGAATTTTTTTAAGGAAAAGGTTTTATAGGTATACAGCCCTTTTAGAAACTGCCCGAATATAGGCAGCCTGTCCTGTAAGAAATTTATTTTCAGTAATAAATAATCCGGTCTATCAAGCACCTCAAAATCGTTTCCCAATTTCTTCAGCGTGTTTAACAATCCCGAACCGCCCTGGTTTACATCCTCATCAAAAACATTGAGCATTGTCAGGTGCCGGATTGCCGGGTTTACATTTTTATTTTTATAGAAAATGGCAAGCTCCGCGTGGAGGAAGTTCATATTCGGGTCTTTTATGATTTTTAGTTTTATATCCTGGGGGCCGCTTGTGGAGAATACTTCCCGGCTTGCCTTAAGGGGACACACTAGTTTACCCAGGCATACCAAAAGAACCAGGCATCCTGTCGTGAGGTTTTTTATACTATTGCGGGTGAACATTTAAAATAACTCGATTCGATTTTCGCAAGTAGTTTTTACTTATTTTCATTATATCGTAGGATGTGATATTTCGAATCCTGTCAATATAATTTTTTTCAAAATCCAGGTTGCCGAACAAATGAACATTCTCTGCGATGATGAGGCACTTTTTTTCAAGCACTGCCATATCTTTTTTGAAATCGATCTCCATCAGGGATTTTGTCATTCTTAACTCCGACTGGGATAAGGGCCTGGCCGCCAATGCGTTGAGTTCCTTGTTCAGGATAAATTTCGCCGTTTGGAGAGCTGTTTTGTCCGTTGTAGAAATTTTTATAATCAAGGCGTTGCTTTCGAAATGATTGGTATACTCGGAATGAATGGTCACCTTGAGTTTGTTTTTTCGATTCATCATTTTCTCGAGTTTTGAAATTCGTTCATCTGCCAGGTAATACCTGATAAAGTTAAAATAGAGATGGTCATCGTCAAATTTTGAAGGGGCGCGTATGCCGTACATAGAAAATTGCTGCGCTACATTGCTCCTCAGCCAATTCTTATAAACATATTTCCCCCGGGGGCCGGCAAGGGTATATTTCTTATTAACTGCCTCCCGGGACGGCAGTCCGGCAAAATGCCGGTTTACCAATTTTTTTATACCCTCTATATCGAAATTCCCGGCAATTACCAGGATAATTTCTTCCGGGTTCCTGAAATTGGCATATAGTTTTTTTATTTCCCGGTTATTAAAGCTCCGTATCTCTTCCGGGCTGCCGTATTCCGGGATTTGATAAACCGTATCCTCAAATACGATAGATTTTACCTCCTTGTTCGCTTCAAAATTTACATGTGAATTTATCATGTTGTAGATGCGCCGGTAATCACTGTTTTTAATAAAATTAATAGCTTGATCCGTCAGGTTAAGAGAGGTTAAACGTTCACTCTCTAACCACAACGCGTGATTTAGCTCGGTTGCGGGAATGACCTGGTAGAATACGGAGTTATCATAGTTCACTTTCCTGTTGCTGACCCCCCCACTTTTTTCCACGAACAGTTTGCGATCCAGGGGATCCAGGTTTCGTGTCCCCAAAAGCATTAAATTCCGGTACAGGTGAGTCGCTCCTTTCAGACTTTGAGGGTCATCCCTGGCGCCTGTCTTATGATACACCAGGACACAGGCTGCACCGGTATTCTCATCCGGAGATAAAAGCACGGTAAGGCCATTGGATAGATAGAATTTTTCAACCTTATAAAATGCATTTATTGAGATATGTAGGACGCAAATTAGAATTATAGCTGTAAGACACTTTTTCACGTTTATATTGTAACGTTTAAAATAATAATAGTCAAATCCATGCTGCCCAGCAATTCTAATTTTGACTTGTAAGATGTTTATTATTCCAGGAAAATTTAAAAACAAGGGGAAAAACGGGGTCGCGTTTCTTGAATTATTGCAATAATTGCTTTATAATGTCCCCGTGATACATCAATCAGGGCAATCTATCGAATCAAATTTTGGGGATAAATTTTGTGCCCCGGGTAAGGGAGCGTAACCATGAAACAAAATAGTAATTTCTCGCGTATTTTTTTAATAATCGCACTGGTACTTATTATCACGGGCTTTACGACTCAGGTCAGCGAAACGCAAACAAAAGTCACTTCTCCGGAAGCATTTTTCGGATTCAAACTCGGCAGTGACCGTCAAATCGCCCGTTGGGATAAAATCGTGAACTATTTCGAGCTTCTACAGAAAGAAAGTGATAAACTCAAGGTCATAAACATGGGACCATCTACCATGGGCAGCCCCTTTCTGTTTGTTATTATTTCCTCCGCAGAGAATCTAAAAAACCTGGAGCGCTTGCAGGAGATTAACGCTAAAATCAGCGATCCCCGCGGTATC
>JAGLQA010000112.1 GCA_023137075.1 Candidatus Aminicenantota bacterium | reverse complement strand
TGACCTTTGATCTCATTACCCGGGGCGATGCGGAGACGCAGCGCATCCTGAACAACGTGATATTCTGCATGATCCCCTGTTTCAACCCGGATGGCCAGATCATGGTCACCGATTGGTATAAGAAAACCCTGAACACAGAGTATGAAGGGGGAAGTTTGCCCTGGCTCTATCACAAGTATGTGGGACACGACAACAACCGGGACGGCGATTATCTCAACATGATTGAGTCGGTGTACGCGGCAAAAATCATGTACCGGGATTGGGTGCCCCAGGCTTATCTCGATCACCATCAAATGGGTGGCTACGGCGCGAGATTCTATATCCCGCCCTATTGCGATCCGATTCGCCCCTATGCCGATCCTCTCATCTGGCGGGAGCACAGTTGGTACGGCGCACATATCGCTTACAAGCTTGAGAAAAAGGGCAAGAAGGGTATCCTTAATGCCGCTCAATTCCCGGGCTGGGGACATTTCGGTTGGCACTGGATCACACCTTTCCATAACATCGCCGGCATGCTCACCGAATCGGCCAGCGCTAAATTAGCTTCACCCTTGTATGTCCATCCCGAACAATTGCGCGGCAATGCGCGGCAATTTCCCGAATACAAAGCCCAGGCTACTTTCCCCACTCCCTGGCCGGGCGGCTGGTGGCGGCTGCGGGACATCGTGGAGCAAAAGAAGATTTCCGCCTGGGCGCTGCTGGACCTGGCGGCACGGCACAAGGAAACAGTCCTTCACAGCGCCTACCTGAAAGCCAGGAAGCAAACGGAACGCGGAGCCCGGGGAAAGCCCCGCGCCTATGTCATTCCCATGGCTCAGCACGATCCGTTAACCGCGGTAAAGATGATCAATACGCTGCTGTTGTCCGGCGTCGAGATCAAGCAGGCCCGCAGTGATTTTTCCGTCGGGCTTACCACTTACCCGGCCGGCGCTTTTTTCATCTCGCTGGCCCAACCCAAGATGGGACTGATTCGCAACTTGCTTGGCCGCACCTTCTACCCGGATAACGAGTGGACCCGGGACGAAAACGGTGTTCCCCTGCGGCCTTATGACCTGGCAACCCACACCATGAATGAGTTTATGGGCGTGTGCGTCTATCCCGTTGACCGGGATGTGCGGGGCGATTTCACGATTCTCGCCGGGCAAGTACCGGTATCAGGCGAAGTGGAGACGTCCGCATACGGGTATGTGCTGAACGGCAGACTGAATGACAGCTTCAAAGCCGTGAACCTGCTACTCGACCAGGGTGTAGAGATCCACCGGGTCAATAAAGCCGTTTCGCATCTCCATCCCGGTGATTTTATCGTTTTTAACGGTAAGGAATCAATCCTGAAAAAAACGGCCGAACAAACTGGTGTTGATTTTAAAGCTTTGAAAAGCAAAATTAAGAATGGGATTCACCGGGTGAAACGGCAGCGCACCGGCATGTATCAGCGTTTTTACGGCGGCAACATGGATGAGGGTTGGACCCGTTTCCTCCTGGAACAATTCGCCTTTCCCTATACTTCGCTGATGGATGATGAAATAAAAAAAGGAAACCTGCATAAGAAGTATGATGTCATTATTCTGCCTCATGACCACGAGGGCATGATTATGGGAGAAATCCCCCAATCATACCGTCGTTACCTGTCAACCTATCCGCCTGAATACCGCAGCGGTATCGGCCGGAAGGGTGTCCGGGCGCTGCAGGGATTCGTAAGGGAGGGCGGTGTGCTGGTGGCTCTTGGCGGCGCCTGCGGCTTTGCCATCAAAAAATTCGAGTTGAGTGTCCGCGATGCAGTGGCGGAAAAAAGCAGGAAGGATTTTTTCTGCCCGGGATCGACGGTACGGGCCTCCATCAATAACTCCCACCCCTTCGCTTACGGCATGCCTTCAGAGGGACTCATTCTCTTCTGGTCCAGCCCTGCTTTCGAGATCCTCCCCGGCCCGCACAACGAGCAGTATGAAACGGTTGTTCGCTATATGAACCGGGATATCCTGCAAAGCGGTTGGCTGATTGGCGAAAAACGCATAGCCGGTAAGGCGGCCATGGTTGCTGCCGGGTATGGGAAAGGCCGTGTCGTTCTAATTGGGTTCCGCACCCAGCATCGCTGCCAGACTCACGGCACCTTCAAGCTGTTTTTCAATATCCTGCTGTACGAGCAGTAGATGTTGTAAATTAAAATACATCCGTTCCTCTTCACCAAATCCGTATCAAAGATATGGATAACGTCATATATTTAAATTCAATTAAGAACGGAACGGGATTTAATCGATCGAAAAATCCGCGTTACTTCTGTCTTTCGTAGACGAGCTTCTATCCAGGATCATTATTTTACAGGTTGTTCCCGGTGCGACGGTTCCTTTTAGACAATTTCCCACTGTCCAGGGATAGGAGCCGGAACCGGGAGCAATATTTTTAGCAAGCAGGGCTGTGTTTATCCCGTTTTGCTGAAGAGCGATATACAAATTGCCGGTAAGCCCTGAGCCAGTCCAGCTAATCGTTTGCAAGGTACCCATCGTCCAGACCTCTCCGCCATTGGGGGACGTAACGGTCAGCGAGGGTTTGATTGAAAAGAAATCATCACTCAGGTCTCTAAGGGTCGTTCCTTTTTCCCTGATTAATACCTTAAAGTTATCTCCGGCAGTGACGGCTCCCAACAAACAATCTCCCACTGTCCAGGAATAGGAGCGCGGGGCAGGACTGATGTTTTTAGCGATCAACGCAACATTTGTCCCGTTCTGTTTTAGAACGATGTGGATATTATCGGTCAATCCCCCATAGTCCCAGGTAATATTACGGGTAGTACCTAGTTTTAAAACCTGGCCTCCGTTGGGTGACATTAGGGTTAGAGAGGGATCGATTTTTGCCGTGGAAATAGCCGGGTCACCATATAAATTGAAATCGTAAAAATTCATTAAACGGGTGTTCATATCCGGGACCATGCTCGCTTTGGCATTATAAAGAGCTTCCCCCGCCGGTTGTTCGGCAGCGATCCGGCTTGCAAATTCATAACCGATCCCCGAATTGGTCGTACTCCCGTCAAAACTGCCGTAACCGACACCGGTGTTATACCAGGAAACGCGGGTCGCTGAGACGGTGCCGATACCGCCGTTTTTGAGGAGCGCATATTGGAGGTTTAAGGAGTTTTCCGGCAGGCCGTTATAGCAAGAATTCTGGTAAACAAAGGAAGGATGTGCGTCATCCAGGGCAGGGGCATAGGTGTAATCCATGAGATAGCCGTCATCGCAGCCGTTGTACCCGACGATCGCCCGGGCCGTGGAGCCGTGCCCCCACCAGACAACCAGGCCGTAATCATTGGCTGACCAGCGATCTCTGACCACCGTTCCGCCCCGCAGTTCCTCGTCGGAAGGATAAATCGAATCCGGGCCGCAAGCCCCGTTACCCTGCTGGTATAACGTCCAGGTTGAATAACCGGCCGCGTGTAAATAATCGTCCATCATCTGCTCTGCCAGGGGAGCGCCGTCATAGCCGGCATCTGAAAAACTTATGGGCAGCAAGGCGTTTAACCTCCAGGCTGTATCTGTCGAATAGGCGTAGTTTATGGTCTTGGCCAGGATGGAATCCAAATCGGCCGTACCCGAATATACCGGGATTCTTCCCACAAAAATCTCGTTGCTGAAATCGACGCCGCCGGCGCCGGTAAAATCCTCCCATTCGCCATAATAGAGGTCCCCATCTAAGTCCCAGTTCCCGGTGAGGTCGGCGTAAAAAGAATCGGTGGGAGACTGTTCGTAGCTGCCCGAGCCATACCTGGGCCAGCACATTTTCATGGGAATATCTCCGACCGAGTCACTGCCGTTCGCCGGGTCGTCGGGGTCCGGGTTGCCGATTAGCAATGCGTATTTTATGCCATAGGCGATATAGTTAGCCTGCAGCCACTGCCTGATTTTTTCGGCTGTCCCATCCGGGGCCTGACCGGTTAAGCCGCCGAACTCATCCTCTGTGATAACCAGTGGGGAGAATCCCCTGCCAACCAGGTTGGACATAAAATCGCTTAATTGTATACTGGCGCTCTCGATGGCGTTTGTCGTAATAATCACATAATCATAGGTTGCAGTCCGGGGGGTGTCGCTATCTTTTGTGGGCTTGTACCAGTTCAAGCTCTCTTTATGGTTTATGACATATTTTGCAGTTCTTTTGTCCATGAGGGAATCCCCCAGCTCAAATTCGATGGCGCGGGTTCTTTCGCCTTTTTTATAATCGATGGTGACCTGAAGGGCGGAGACAACCTGTAATTCTTTCGTCACCGGGTTGTATTGAAAGGGTGAATAGCGGAAGGAGACGATTCGCCATTTTCTCATTTGTGAAAAGCCCACGTATTCGATGCAATGGCCGGGAAAGAAGCTATTGGTTGAATAAACATCCGTTTTACCTCCCATTATTTTTCTTCCATCGGCCCGGGTAACGTCATGAGGCACCTGTTTAATATTGAATTCTCCAAGATTCGTAATACCTTCTCTAACGCAGCTTACCTTGATACTTTTCAGTTTAATTTCGGGCGGGACCACGGCCCGGTACAGCCGGGCCGGCAAACCGGGGAAACCGGAAACAGAAGCAGAATAAAACCCCTTCATGACTATTTTATGAAACCCGTCATCGCCAGTTTTTATGGAATATTCCGGTGTTTGCAGACGATAAGTTTGTGCTGCATAAAGGTTTGAAAAAAAGAGTAAACTTATAAAAACAGAAAAAGTCAAAAAAGGTGTTTTGTTCTTCATTTTATTCTCCCGGAACTTTGGTGTGTCTTTTTTATCGAATGTTTGCTGATGCACATCTTGTCCAACCGGTTGAACAGCGAAAAAATTGCCGTTAAGCTCCTGATTTTACAACAACTTTTCAATTAATGCAAATAGCCGAATCTCCTGG
>JAGLQA010000111.1 GCA_023137075.1 Candidatus Aminicenantota bacterium | reverse complement strand
CCTTACTTCAAATATATTATTGGATTGATTTAGCAACTCCTTATCTTCGATAATTTTCAAATTATCTGTGCTTAACGTCCCGGAAAGCAAGTCCAATAGTTTCGACGGCATCGTGGCGGACATGATATAAAACGAGGCGGAAAACTCAGTTTTTAAATAGCGCATAGTGGCGACAGTCAATCCCAGGGTGTAAGGTGAGTACAGGTGGATTTCATCAATAATGATTTTAGCATTAATCGCATGAAATGATTTTAATTCCCAATAGCCCATATTAAATCCCATGGTCAGGACTTGATCGATGGTACAAATGGTGAAGGGTTTAAAAAAGGTTTTATCCCGCAAATAGTCTATGTATTGATAACTTGCTTCATTTAATTCCTTTTGTAAATAGAAGGCGGAAGAGTGTACGATGGACACATTTTTATTTGAAAAATAATCCTGCAATCTTTTATAAATGGCGTTTGCCGTTACCCTGGTGGGAAGCAGGTAGATAACTTTATCCTGCCGGTTTTTTCTCGATGCCCAGAGCAGGGCCGCTTCCGTTTTACCACTGCCGGTGGGAGCCATTGCCAATACATTATGACGAACCAGGCTTTTTGTTTGAAATTCTCTGAAAGAAAAATCCTCGCTGTTTATTAACTTATTTTCTTCTATTAACTTATCTACAATATTTTGTTTTAAACTTTCCGGTGAAAAAGAAAAACCTTCGATAGGTTTATTGTGACCGGATGCGCACCAATCGGAAATAGTCAGAATGGCTTTATAATAAATATACTCTCTCCTGTTTTGATATTGTAAGCGAATGGAAGCAGGATTGAAGAATATATCTTTATATTGTTTATAGAGTTTTTTTATCCCATTTTTAGCGACGTGATGTACAACTTTTTGTTTTAAATTCAATTCTCTTGACATAAATCTTCGCGTTTCACCACGGGCAAATTCAAAAAATTCAATGAAAAGTTCGGGTTCAAGGCGTAATTCCATACAACTATTATTCGAGAACAATTCATTATTTAGCTTCTTATGATGACTGAATAGGGCGAAAAGACTGAGCGGATTGGTTTCATAAAACTTAACTTCGTTTATAAATAACAACATCCCGGAAATGAATTCGTGACGAATGTTATTATCGGATTTTTTGTTTGCGATCATCTCCTGGAAATTATGAATCAATTTCCCCGCATCGTGGAACAGCACCGATAAAAAAGAGCGGAACCAGAACTCATCGTCCGTTTGCAGTGTTTTACGGTGATATTCCCTGACCTGGTTCCAAATATTAAGGGCTTTCCGGGTGTGGGATAAAAGACTCTCGTCGGGATTTGTCTTGGCTAATATATCATTTAACATTCAAACGACCGAAAACAGGGGGACAAATATATCACCGATTTTCACACCTTTTTTGCTGACATTTAGCTTCATCTTTTTTCCGATGAATGAAAATTCTTTTCTTTTAATCACTCTTCTGACACCGTAATCGGATTCGTATTCGAATCTCACGGGCAAATGGCAGCTTATCGGTTCACGTGTTGTGTACAGGGAAAAACCGAGATTATTATCCGAATTTTCGAAAACCTCCTCGATAATATTTCCCTCTAATATACAGTGCTCCACATCCGTACTCTCGGATAATTCAAATTGTTCTATTACGGTTGCCTTTGCCAGCGAATCGCTGCTGCCTAAGGTAAGGGCATACCCCGGGTGAAGGAAAGAGGAACGAAGTTTATCGATTAAGAGGTGGTCCGCGGCACCATAAACGATGAAATAATTATTGAGAAACCATATTTCCTTTGATATTATAGAGCTTCCTACTAAGCCTTTGGACTCCAATGTTCTATACTTCCACAAATCTTTTGCTTTCCCTTGAGATATCCCGAATACGCCCATATCAAATTTTGCTGAATCGAAAAAATCCTGGGTTTCTTTTGGGGACAATTTCATGGCCGCCCCTGCCAGCCCCATCAATGTCGTAGGAGGGGGCAGGAAATATGATTTATGAAAGTTCTGAAATTCGGGTATCCTGAATGTGCTCGTTTGAGTCTTGACATTAATCGCTAAGTATTCCATTTGGGAACCCATCGATTATTTAAAATAACTATCTACCCAGTTTTCAATCTCGATAAAACCGTCTTTTAGATTTTTTATTTCGTTTGGTTCGCCAAGTTGAGGGAATACCGATTCTTGTGCCGCGAAGAGCCATTTTTCTATGAATTTGTCATAGTCGGAAACCACTGATTTTAATTGATCGATATTTATTTTCCCGTTTTCCTGCACGCTTACGGATTCTAAAAAAATGGGATTTTTTGATTTCATAAAAGCGGCGGCGATGAATTTGGGCGATATATCAGCCAGGAACCGTGTTTGCCTGCCCGAAGTCCATAAACTCCTGAACGCATCGATTACAGCTTTAACCCGTTTTTTCTTTTCTTCATTTTTTAATTCGTTTTCTTTTGTAAAACCTGCGCCGCATCCAACCCTATCAAGCTCTATCAATATCGTTCCCCGGTAGATACCGGAATGTATTTCGGTTTCGAAGATGTTGGGCTCAACGCCTATTTCTTTCCCCATAAAATTTGTGCCGAAATCCAGGTCGCCTTTATAATTGGATAAGGCAATCAGCGACTCCACTCTTACCGGCGAGGTGCGGGTTTTAGATGTGCCCTTTTCGCCGTCTTTTCCAGGGGCCGCATCCATGAAACCGAATAAATCATCATCGATATATTTTAGCGGATCGAGGCTTGTTTTTACCGCGCCTTTTGCTGCACTGGGCTCGTGCACCGGGGAGATTTCAAATTCAAATTCCTTTAGCTTATCTCGCATGGCCCTGCGTAAAGCTTGAGAAGATATATAAGGAAGTTGTTCCCCATTATCTAACGTCACTTTTTTAATGGGATTTATATTGTCAACATCCTTGTCATCCCCGTTCAGACTGGATAGGGATACCTTCGATAAATAGGTAATGGTAATGCTATTTGGTTTCATTTTCATTCTCCTTTTTTTTAAAGTTTAGTATGGAATTAAGTTGGTTTAATGCGCTAATAATGGCAAATTGTTTTATTTCGTTGAAATTATGCTTATCAATCTGTTTTAATAAGTCACGGCTTACCGAGATGCGGTATTTCGTTTGCAGCCTTATAATTTCGTCTAAAAACTGCTGTAGATTTCGCGCTTTTTTCAGGCTGATAATATAACCTCTGCCATTCTTTGCATTTGTCTTGGTTTTCCCAGGTTCATAATTCGGATTATCAAAATTTAAAATCCCCTGGCCGATACTTGTGCCTAAGTTAATCGCTTTTTCTTGTAATTCCGGGTTCATGTTTAAATCACCTCCATAATTTATAAATTTTTCATATATCGATACAAATTTCATCAATTGACCGAAGTCTTTATACCCGATACTTTTATCCCTGGTTAGTTGTTTGTAACAATCGAAAAATAGGTTTTCGATTTCCTTTATAGTACTTTTTGTTTTAATGATTTTTTCCAGGACGTTATTCCTTATTATTCTTTCTAAACGACTTTTTTTTTTCGATTTTGCCTCAGTCGGTTTTATAAATTTCAAACTTGACAATAGATTTCTCAGGTTAATATTGTTGTCTTCAAAAAAGTAAAACATGCGAATAATAAATTTGAAATTATCAAGTTCTTCCATGAAATTGGGGCGCATCGTACCGCTAAACTTGTCTGCTTTAAAAAAAACCAATGATATCGGTATTTTTTCATATTCCGAACCTGCGAAGAGATCCAAATCTTGAGATTTATCGCTGATATCAATCATACTGGTTTCTAAAAAATTCTTATAAAACGTATAGATGAGCATAAAAAGGAATTCGTATTGTTCGGTATAAAAATCTCTACTATCACTTCCCCAATTGTACAGGTCAAAATTTGCCCGGTAATCTATGTCTTTTAGGTCGATTGAATTTTTATAAATGCACAGATTATGGCGATATAGCTTTTCTAAATTTACCAGGTTATTTGAGGTAAACAGGTAAACCATCAATGTCTCATGTTTAGCAGTATAAGAATAAAAACTTAATTTCGGTGAAAACCTGCTTAAATACATGGCTTTCCAGCTTACCTGTTTGTCTCTTGAAGAACAACACGAATTGAAATTTACAATCCCGGAAAAGAAAGGACTGGTATTTTTTGTGTCAACCAGTTTTTTGAAAGATTCGCCGGTCAGGTAACATACTTTCTCTCCTTTTTCAAGATAACCGGGATCAATCATTAATTTTGTGGTTTTGGTATAGGGCGCATCTAAAAATATTTCCGATTCACCACCGGTATTCTCAATCCTTTTTTTGGAACTCCCGTCTATAAAAGGATTTTGTTTTAAAACTCCATCTTCAAAAGAGTAGAATTTTAATTTTTTGTTTTTATCTTCAAGAAAACGGGCAATCTTTTCGGCATACTCCCTGTCCTTCTCGTATAAAATGTCAAACTTTATCTTATCTCCATATTTACTTTTAGTAGGAGTGGCATCGTTTGTTATCAAAGCGGCCAAACCATAGGTTTTCATTTTTGGGAACGGTATGCCTTCGAAGGGATCTTTTTTAAAATAGAATTTATCCGCCTTATC